>NZ_PIZD01000004.1:83044-127826 GCF_010365615.1 Actinomyces sp. 565 | reverse complement strand
GACTCAACCGTCCCAGAAGTGTGGAGACAGCACAGGCACCTACAGGTACGAACCGTCGGGCCAGAGTACGAAGCGTCGGTGTAAAGGTACGAACCGTCATGCGAAGTGCCGAAGCGTCGCGCGGGGCGCACGAGCCGTTCCGCCCCCCGACGTTGGCGCCCGCCGTACCGAAGATGTTCTCATCAGCCCGAGTACGACCTCCGCGCGGCGAAGACGACCTCATCAGCCCGAGAACGACCTCCGCGCGGCGAAGACGACCTCATCAGCCCGAGAGCGTCCTCGGCGCGGCGAAAACGTCCTCATCAGCCCGAGACCCTCCACGATGTGGAGGGTTTGGGGAGTATGAGGTCGTATTCGGTCGGTGTGGGGTGGTCGAGTACGACCTCATACGCCCGAAGACGTCCTCGTGAGCCCGAGAACGGCCTCTGATCGGCCAGAACGTCATCATCAGCCAGAAACCCCCGCATGTGGAGGCCGTGTTCATCCCGATACAAATACCGCCGAGCGAGCCGATAGAAACACGTCGCCGACCTGCTCACTCCGGACGGACTCGGCTTGTTCCGGTGGACTCTCGGCGGATTGGCGTAGGGCAGGCGGTATCCGAGTGAGGAGCGGCTCACAACTGGTGGCTTCGGCGTGCATCTCTGGCCGCCACCGCGCTAATGTTTCCGGGTTGCCTGCGGCGCAGCACGACCAGCGCGTCCGGGCACTCCTGGGGTCTTAGCCGGCATGGCTGACCCCGCACCTGGGCATCCGCCCACGGTGTGCGAACCGATCCGACAGGAAGAAGTCTATGAGCTCTTCACGCTCCCGCCGCCAGGTGCGCCTCTCGCGCGCCCTCGGCATTCCGCTCACCCCCAAGGCCGTTCGCTACTTCGAGAAGCGTCCCTACGGCCCCGGCGAGCACGGCCGTGCCCGCCGCCGCACCGAGTCCGACTACGCCGTCCGTCTGAAGGAGAAGCAGCGCCTGCGCGCCCAGTACGGCATTCGTGAGGCCCAGCTGCAGAAGGTCTTCGAGGAGGCCCGCCGCGAGAAGGGCCTGACCGGTGAGTCCCTGGTCGAGCTGCTGGAGATGCGCCTGGACGCCCTCGTCCTGCGCGCCGGCTTCGCCCGTACCATCGCTCAGGCCCGCCAGAGCGTCGTCCACCGCCACATCATGGTTGACGGCAAGGTCGTGGACCGTCCCTCCTTCCGGGTCAAGCCCGGCCAGACCATCCAGGTGCGCCCCCGGTCCCAGGTCATGGTTCCCTTCCAGGTGGCTGCTGCCGGCACGCACCGCGATGTGCTGCCGCCCGTCCCCGAGTACCTCAGCGTCGAGCTGGAGAAGCTGCAGGCACAGCTGGTGCGTCGTCCCAAGCGTGACGAGGTCCCGGTGACCTGTGACGTGCAGCTGGTCGTCGAGTACTACTCGCGCTGATCCCGCGTCTTTCACGACGCCGGGACGCCCCGGACCGCATTCAGGTTCGGGGCGTCCCGGCGTTTCGGGGTAATCTCGCCCCGGCCCCAAACCACTGCGTGCCGCGCGCACGCCCGACCCGATACGAGAACAGGACGAGGCACCCTCATGCGCACGTCAGAGATCCGCTCACGCTGGCTCGACTACTTCGCCGCTAACGATCACGAGATCCGCCCCTCCGTGTCCCTGGTGTCCCCGGAGCCGTCGATCCTGTTCACCGTGGCCGGCATGGTGCCCTTCATCCCCTACATCCTGGGCACTGAGAAGGCCCCGTGGCCGCGTGCCGCCTCGGTGCAGAAGTGCATCCGCACCAACGACATCGACAACGTGGGTCGCACCACCCGGCACGGCACGTTCTTCCAGATGAACGGCAACTTCTCCTTCGGCGACTACTTCAAGGAGGGGGCTATCGACTACGCCTGGGACCTGCTCACAGGCAGCCGTGAGGAGGGCAAGTACGGCCTGGACGGCGACCGGCTGTGGATGACCATCTGGGAGGAGGACCAGGTCTCCTTCGACCACTGGACCCGGGTGATCGGCGTGCCCGCGGAGCGCGTGCAGCGGCTGCCCTTCGCGGAGATCTCCTGGTCCACCGGACAGCCTGGCCCCGCCGGCGCCTGCTGCGAGATCCACTATGACCGCGGCCCCGCGTACGGTCCCGACGGCGGCCCCGTGGCGGACACCGCCGGGGACCGGTTCCTGGAGATCTGGAACCTGGTCTTCGACGAGTTCATACGCGGCGAGGGTGAGGGCCATGACTTCGAGCTCATCGGCAAGCTGGACCAGACCGCAATCGACACCGGGCTCGGCCTGGAACGCCTGGCGTTCATCATGCAGGACAAGCCCAACATGTACGAGATTGACGAGGTCTACCCCGTCATCGCCGCCGCCGAGGCCATGAGCGGCAAGACCTATGGCCGTGGCGCGGCCGGCCCGGAGGCCGGGGACGCCTACCTGGACGACGTGCGCCTGCGGGTCGTTGCCGACCATGTCCGTTCCGCCCTGATGCTCATCGGCGACGGCGTACGCCCCGGCAACGACGGTCGCGGCTACGTGCTGCGGCGCCTGATCCGCCGCGCGGTGCGTTCCATGCGCCTGCTTGGCGTCGGCGAGGCCACCCTGCCCACTCTGCTGACGGCCTCCAAGGACGCCATGAAGGCCTCCTACCCGGAGCTTGAGACCGGGTGGGCGACCATATCCGACGTCGCCTACGCGGAGGAGGAGGCCTTCCGCCGCACCCTGGCCGCAGGCACCACCATCCTGGACACCGCCGTCGCCTCCGCCAAGCAGGAGGCCTCGGCGTCGGGCCGCGGCGGCCGTCCGATCGTGCCCGGAAAGGCGGCCTTCGAGCTGCACGACACCTACGGATTCCCCATTGACCTGACCCTGGAGATGGCCGCCGAGCAGGGCGTGGAAGTGGACGAGCCCACCTTCCGCACGCTTATGGAGGAGCAGAAGGAGCGAGCCCGCGCCGACGCGCGCGCCAAGAAGGCCGGGCACACCGACGTGCGCGTCTTCCAGGACATTGAGAAGCAGATGGGAGGCGGCTCGGAGTTCCTCGGCTACACCGAGTCGGCGGCGGACGCCAGCGTCACCGGCCTGCTGGTCGACGGCGCACCCGCCCCGGTGGCCACCGCCCCAGCTGAGGTCGAGGTCATCTTGGACCGCACTCCCTTCTACGCCGAGATGGGTGGCCAGCTGGCCGACCACGGCACGATCCGGCTGGCCGACGGCGGTGTCATTGAGGTGCACGACGTCCAGGCGCCCATCGCCGGCCTGTCCGTGCACCGTGGCACGCTCACCGAGGGAACGGCCAGCCTGGGTGAACGCGCCTACGCTGAAATCGACACCGTGCGCCGCCTGGCCATCGCCCGCGCGCACACGTCCACCCACATGGTTTACGCGGGCCTGCGCAACGTGGTGTCCGAGGACGCCACCCAGGCCGGCAGCGAGAACTCGCCCGCCCGGCTGCGCTTCGACTTCCGGCACGGTACGGCGCTGACCGGTGGGCAGATGGATGACATCGAGGCCCTGGTCAATGACAAGGTCGCGGAGAACCTGCCCGTGACCACGGAAGTGATGGGCCTGGAGGAGGCCCGCGCCTCCGGCGCAATCGCCCTGTTCGGTGAGAAGTACGGCAAGCAGGTGCGAGTCGTGACCATCGGTGACGGGTTCGACCGGGAGCTGTGCGGCGGTACGCACGTGCCCTCCACCGGGCACATCGGCCGCGTGGCGCTGCTGGGCGAGGGGTCTATCGGCTCCGGCGTGCGCCGCATAGACGCGCTCGTGGCCGACTCCGCCTACGGCTTCCAGCGCAAGGAGCACGCCCTGGTCTCGCAGCTGTCCACGCTGGTGGGCGGCCGACCCGAGGAGCTTCCGGGAAGAGTGGAGGGCCTGATGGCCCGGCTCAAGGAAGCAGAGAAGAAACTGGCCGCCGCCGAGCAGGCGGCCCTGGCTGCCCGCGCCGGCGAGATCGCAAAGTCTGCTGCCCGCGCCGGCGAGTACCTGCTGGCCACCGCGTCTCTCGGTGCGGTCGGCTCAGCAGACGCACTGCGCGCCCTCGCCCTGGACGTGCGTGGGCGGCTGCCCGAGTCGGAGCCGGTTGTGGTTGCCGTCGCCGCTGAGGCCAACGGCCGTCCACTCGTAGTCGTCGCCACCAACCCCGCCGCCCGTACCCAGGGCGCCCGCGCAGGCGCCCTCGTGCGCACCGCCGCCAAGACGCTCGGCGGTGGAGGCGGCGGCAAGGACGACGTCGCCCAGGGCGGCGGCCAGGACCCCGCCGCGATTCCGGCCGCCCTCACGGCCGTCAGCGCCGCACTGACGGCCTGACCGGCACGCAAATACAGGGGGAGGCGCTGTGAGGACCGGGGTGCGGCTGGCCTTCGACGTCGGCAAAGTACGGGTGGGAGTGGCCCGCTGCGACGCCGACGCCATCCTCGCCGTACCCGTGACCACGCTGCACCGCGACCGCTACGGTGCAGACCTGGAGGAGGCCGCCGATCTGGTCCAGGACCTGGACGTGCTCGAAGTGATCGTCGGTCTGCCCCGCTCCATGAGCGGCGGTTCCTCCCGCTCCACGCAGGACGCCCGGCGCTGGGCGGGCGAGCTCGCGGCGCTCATCTCGCCGGTGCCGGTGAGGCTGGTCGACGAGCGGCTCAGCACCGTAACCGCCCACCGCGAGCTCCACGAGTCAGGACGTCGAGAAAAGAGTTTCCGCAGTGTTGTAGACCAGGCCGCCGCCGTGGTCATACTTGAACAGGCCCTCGCCACCGAGCGCAGCACCCACGCGCCCGCCGGCGAGCCGGTCGTACCCATTCAGAGAGGCAGACAGTGACCGAGGACGACTTCTTCTCGGCGGTCGGGGCACAGGCGCCCGACGCCGGTCAGCCGGAGAACAGCCGCCGTCGGCGTCACCGGCGCCAGGCCGAACGCACTCGCAGGCGCCACCGGCGGCGTCGGCGGGCTCTGACTGCCTTCGTACTGGTGGTGGTACTGGCCGCGGTCGGATTCGTGGGCTACCAGGCGGTCGGTGTGATCCGGGGTGCCCAGCCGGCCCAGACCGCCGTTACCGACTACACGGGCGCGGGCACCGATGACATCGTGGTCACCATTCCGGACGGCGCCACCGGGGCGGACATCGCCCAGATCCTCGCGGACGCGGATGTGGTGGCCACGGCCGGGGCCTTCAAGAACGCCTACTCGGCGAACTCCAACTCGGCCAGCATCCAGGCCGGCACCTACACGCTCAAGAAGCACATGTCCGCAGCCAACGCCGTCGCGCTGCTGCTGGATCCCTCTTCCCGCTCCGACCACACGCTGACCATTCCAGAGGGCGCCACCAAGGCGCAGGTCAAGGAACGGCTCATGAGCGTGGGCGGCTACAGCGACGCGGATGTGGAGCAGGCCTTCGCCTCCGGCAGCGCCATAGGCCTGCCTGAGGCGGCCGGCGGTGACGTGGAGGGGTGGCTGGCCCCCTCCACCTACGACATCGCCGAGGACGCCAGCGCAACCGATGTGGTCGCCTCCATGGTCTCCACCACCCTGGCCCGGCTCAGCAAGGCCGGCGTGGCCGAGGCAGAGTACGAGCAGGTACTGATCAAGGCCTCCATCGTGGAGCGGGAGGTCTCCAACCCGACCTACTACGGGCAGGTCGCCCGGGTTATCGACAACCGCCTGGCGGACACCAAGGGCGAGACCAAGGGCATGCTCCAGATGGACTCCACCGTGCTGTACGGATTGGGCCGTACCGGCGGTATGCCCAGCGCCGAAGAGGTGGCAGACTCCTCCAACGCCTACAACACCTACCAGCACGCGGGGCTTCCGCCCACGCCGATCGGCAGTCCCGGCGAGGCCGTCATCCAGGCTGTTGTGGCGCCACCTGAGGGGGACTGGCTGTACTTCGTCACCGTCAACCTCGAGACCGGTGAGACCGTGTTCGCCACAACAAACGCCGAGCAGGAGGAGAACAAGAAGCGGCTGAACCAGTACTGCCAGGACCACCGGGAGGTCTGCTACCCGGAGACCGCATCCCCCAGTGCCAGGGCCACTGCTACGGCAGGCGGCGAGTAAGGCGCATGGCTGCAACCGGCCCTGCAGTAGGCCCCGTCTCCGCCCCGGCCCGCGCCCGGGGGCACCGTGCCGCCGTCATCGGATCACCGGTCGCTCACTCGCTGTCACCGGTGCTGCACCGCGCCGCCTACGCCGCTCTGGGCCTGGATGACTGGACGTATGAGCGGCGGGAGACCACGCCGGCGGATCTGCCCGCGCTATTGGAGGAACTAGCCGCGCCGGCCGCGGCGGGACCCGTGTGGGCCGGGGTCAGCGTCACCATGCCCCACAAGCAGGCGCTGCTGCCCCGGCTGGACGTCGTCGACCCGCTGGCCGCCACCGTCGGCGCGGTCAACACGGTCGTCGCGCAGCGTTCCGGGCGGGGCGCCGCCCTGCTGGCCGGCTTCAACACCGACGTCGCCGGCATTGTCGGCGCCATGCGTGAGACCGGAGCCGGTACCGCTGGAGGCGTCGGCGGTCGGGCCGAAGCGGGCACCGGTGCGGGGCGGTGCCGCGCCGTCGTGCTCGGCTCCGGGGCCACCGCCTGCTCCGCCTTGGCCGCGCTGACCGAGTTGGGCGCCACCGACATCACCGTCGCCGCCCGCCGCCATGCCGGCCCCGGCCGCGCACTGACCGCCGCCCACCGCATGGGGCTGGAAGTGACGGCCTTGCACTGGCGGCCCGGTGACGCCGCCTCCGACGCCGAGGTGGCCGGGGCTGCCGCGCAAGCCGACCTACTGGTGTCCACCCTGCCCGCGGGCGCCGCCGACACGCTGGCGGCGCCGCTGGCGGCCGCCTTGAGCGGCGCCTGCCCCCGTGCCGGCGCGGTCATGCTGGACGTGGTCTACGCCCCCTGGCCCACGCCGCTGGCTCGGGCCTGGGCCCGCGCCAGCCGCCCGGTGGCGCCCGGCTGGCTCATGCTGCTGCACCAGGCGGTACCGCAGGTGACTCTCATGACCGGCAGGACCCCCGAGCTCGCGCCGCTGCGGCGCGAGCTAGAGGCAGCCCTGGCCGACCGCGCGGGCGTGGACACCGCCGGGGCTGCCGGCGCGGACGTGGGATGATCACCCCATGCTTCGATGGATGACCGCCGGAGAATCCCACGGCGAGGCCCTCACTGCGATCATTGAGGGCGTGCCTGCGGGTGTTGCCATAACCAGCGAGCAGATCCGTGCCGCGCTGGCGCGCCGCCGCCTTGGGCACGGGCGCGGCGCCCGCCAGAAGTTCGAGGCCGATGAGCTGTCGATTCTCGGCGGTATCCGGCACGGGCGGACCCTGGGCAGCCCCATTGCCCTGCGTATCGGCAACTCGGAGTGGCCCAAGTGGTCCACCGTCATGAGCGCCGACCCGGTCCCGCAGGCGGCACTGCGCAAGCATGCCGGCACCGGTGACGAACGCGAGATCGCCCGCAACCTGCCGCTTACCCGGCCGCGGCCCGGCCATGCCGACCTGCCCGGGCTGCTCAAGTACGACCTGCCCGAGGCGCGCCCCGTGTTGGAGCGCGCCTCCGCCCGGGAGACCGCTGCCCGGGTGGCTCTGGGCGCCGTCGCCGAGGCCGTGCTGGAGCAGGTGGCCGGTGTCCGCCTGGTCAGCCACGTGGTACGCATAGGCTCCGTCGAGCTCCCGCAGGCCGTGCCCGCACCCACTCCCGACGACGAGCAGCGGCTCAGCGACGACCCGGTGCGCTGCACCGACCCGGCCACCAGCGCCGCGATGGTGGCCGAGATCGATTCCGCCCGCAAGGACGGCGATACGCTCGGCGGCGTCGTGGAGGTTATTGCGACCGGCGTGCCGATCGGCCTGGGCACCCACGTGCAGGCGGACCGGCGGCTCGACGCCCGCCTGGCCGGCGCCCTCATGAGCATTCAGGCGGTCAAGGGCGTAGAGATCGGGGACGGCTTCGCGGAGGCGGCCCGCCGCGGCTCGGCCGCCCACGACGAGATTCTCGGGTTGGACTCCGGGGTGGTTGAGCGCGTCACCAACCGGGCCGGAGGTATTGAGGGCGGCATCAGCAACGGCTCCGCCGTGCGGGTGCGCGCTGCTTACAAGCCAATTTCTACTGTGCCTCGGGCCCTGCGCACCGTCGACCTGGCCAGCGGCCAGCCCGCCACGGGCCTGCACCAGCGCTCCGACACCACCGCCGTGGTGCCCGGCGCGGTGATCGCCGAGGCGATGGTGGCGCTCGTGCTCGCCGACTCCCTGCTGGAGAAGACCGGTGGGGACTCGGTGGACGAGGCGCGCCGCAACCTGTCCGGCTACCTGGCCCGCGTCTCGGAACGTACTCGTTGGTGAGTGCCGAATGGTGACTGGAGCCGTATGCATGCCCCCACGCCGAAGGAGCCATGAGCCATGACCCCCACCTGCGCCGACCGGTCCGAGCGCCTGGCGCACGTAGCCGTCGCCCCGGACCTCCTCCCGCTTGTGCTCGTCGGCCTGCCCGGCTCGGGCAAGACCACCGTGGCACGGCTACTGGCCACCGCGCTCGGCGTGCAGGTCACCGACACGGATGCGGAGATCCGCCGTCGCGCCCGCATGACCATCCCGGAGATCTTCGCCGCCGAGGGCGAGGAGGGCTTCCGGGACCGCGAGACCCGGGCGCTGCGGGAGGTGCTGACCGGAGAGGCAGCCGCCCACGGTGTAGTGGCGCTGGGCGGCGGCGCGGTGCTGCGCGAGGAGAACCGGCGCCTGCTGCGGGGGCACCAGGTGATACACCTGGTGGCCAGTCCCGCCACGGCAGCTGCCCGCGTCGGTGACGGCGCCGGGCGGCCGCTGGTCGGGCGGGCAGGCCTCGCCGCTGACTCCGATACGGCAGAAGCGGCCCCGGATGGTGTCCACGCCGATGTGCGCGCTCGCATGGAGACTCTGCATGGCGAGCGCGCTGACCTGTACCGGCAGGTCGCCACCCTCACCGTGCCCACCGACGGGCTCACCCCCGAGCAGGTCGCCGCGCTGGTGCTGGTGTCCCTGGGGAAGGCGCCCTCTCAGGCCGCCGGCGCACTCGCCGCGACCGACGGCACCCAGCACGCCTCCCGGTCCGCGGCGCCCCGACAGCTTCACACCGGTGGTGTCACCCGCATCACCGTTCCGGGCGCGGCTGGCGCCCGCCCCTACGACGTGGTGGTGGGCACCGGACTGGCGGAAGCAGTTACCCGGGCCGTGGCGCAGGCACCCGGGGCCGGCGCCGGCGGGGTGGCGATAGTCCATGCCGACTCCCTGGCCGACGTCGCCGCCGAGTACGCGGCCGCACTGGCCGGGGGCGGCCTGCGGGTGGCCCGCATCGAGGTGCCCGGCGGGGAGGGTGCTAAGCAAGCGGCTGTGCTCAACCGGATCTGGGAGCGGCTGGGCGAGTTCCACCTGGGCCGGGACGGATGTGTGGTCGGCGTGGGCGGCGGCGCCACCACCGACCTCGCCGGCTTCGCCGCCGCCACCTGGCTGCGCGGTGTGCCGATCGTGCAGGCGCCCACCACCCTGCTGGCGATGGTCGACGCCGCCGTGGGCGGCAAGACCGGCATCGACACCGAGGCCGGCAAGAACCTGGTGGGCGCATTCCACCCGCCGGTCGCCGTTATCGCCGACCTGGCCGCCCTGGCCACGCTGCCCGGTGCGGAACTGCGTGCAGGCATGGGGGAGGTCGTCAAGTGCGGTTTCATCGCCGATCCGGTCGTCCTGGACCGGGTTCTCGCCGCGCCCGGCCCGCCGCGTGCCGACTCCCCGGTGGTCGCCGAGCTGGTGACGCGATCGGTAGCGGTCAAGGCGGCCGTGGTGGGGGAGGACCTCACCGAGTCGGGGTTGCGGGAGATACTCAATTACGGGCACACCTACGCCCACGCCATTGAAAAGGTCACCGGATACACCTGGCGGCACGGGGAGGCCGTCGCCGTGGGCTGTGTGTTCGCCGCCGAGGTCGCCCACCGCCTGGGATATCTGGACGCCGAGACGGTGGCACTGCACCGCCGTGCCTTCGCGGCCGCGGGCCTGCCGGTGGCCTTTTCAGAGGGGGCCGGGGCCTTCGACGCGCTGCAATCCGCCATGACCGCGGACAAGAAGGTACGGGCCGGCAGGCTGCGCATGGTGCTGCTGGACGGGATCGGTCGGCCGGTGCGCGGCGTGGAGCCCGGCCTGGAGGTGATGCGTGCCGCCCACGAGGCGGTCACGGCTGTGCCCGCAGCAGGTGCGGGAGGCCGGGAGTGAGGCCGTCCGGCGTCGTACTAATCGGCGCCCCCGGCGCAGGGTGCAGCAGCGTCGGCCGAGCCCTGGCGGACGCCACCGGGATGCCTCTGCTCGACCTCGGGCAGGAGACCGCCGCGGCACTGGGTACCGCGCCCGAGCTCGCCCTGGTGGCCGTTCCCGAGGAGCGTTACCGGCGCACCGAGAGGGCCACCGCCCGGTGGGCGCTCGCGCAGGCTGCGGGTGGTGCTGTGATCGCCCTGGGATCCGGCTGCCTGAGTGACGATGGCGTGCGGACGGCCCTGACACGGGCACGTGCGGAAGGGGCTTGCCTGGTGCACCTGACCGCCACCCCGCGGCGCCTGGCCACCCGCAACGGCCTGGACGCCCCGCGGTCCGTCGCCCTGGGCAACGTGCACCAGGCGTTCACGCGGATGCTGCGCGAGCGGGAGGAGGCCTGCGCTCGTGTGGGCGCCGAAGTCGTCGACACCACCGATACCACCCCCGCGCAGGCCGCCGCCGCGATACTGGACCTGGAGCGGTCCGCCAGGGGCGCCCTCGACCGGGGGACGGACGACGCATAGGCTGAGTGCATGTATGTGCCGCGGCACTTCGAACTGCCTGATGACTATGTCACTGAGTTCCTGAACGGTCCCCGTACGGGCAACCTCATCACCGTGCACGCCGACGGCCCGGCGGCCACGCTCGTGCCCTTCTACCGGGACACGGAGCGCAACGCGCTAGTGACTCACCTGGTGCGTAACAACCCCCAGGTGCGTGAGCCGATCACCGGTCCCGGGCTGGTGGTATTCGACGACGTCGACGCCTACGTCTCGCCCCGCTGGTACGCCACCAACGAGGTCAAGGCCAATGTGCCGACCTGGGACTACATCACTGTGCACGTTTTAGGGTCGGTGCGCATCGATCCCAGCCCCGAGGCGGCGCTGCGCGCGGCACGCCGGCTCACCGAGTTGTCCGAGCCGGACGACGTGCTCGGCGCGGTGGGGAAGGAGAAGCTGGAGCGGATGGCGCGGGCGATCGTGGCGGTCGAGGTCGGCATCGAGCGGGTGCAGGGCAAGGCCAAGATGAGCCAGAACCGGCACCCCGATGACATCCGCTCGCTCGCCGCCGAGCTGACCCGCCAGGGGCAGGACCGCATGGCCGAGTTCCTGCTGGAGGTCTCCCTGCCGTATGCCGAGCAGCGCTACGCCACGCTCGCTCGACTGGGCGAGGTGCACGCCCTGCGCGAGGACGTAAAGGGCGTCACTGACTCCCACTAGCCGCCCCCTCGCCGAGGTCGGTCAATGTGGCGCTGGGACATCGCGCAGGCCGTGACCGGCATGACAGAGCCCGTCCGGGGGAGTTGACAGGTGATGGCGGTAGGCTTAACCGGTCTAAGACTTCCAACAATCCTCTAGCGAGTTAGGAACCGCACGTGGCAACGACGAACGACCTGAAGAACGGCATGGTGCTCAACCTGGAGGGCCAGCTGTGGCAGGTAGTCGAGTTCCAGCACGTCAAGCCGGGCAAGGGCCCTGCGTTCGTGCGCACCAAGATCAAGAACGTCCTGTCCGGCAAGACCGTTGACAAGACCTTCAACGCCGGCCTCAAGGTGGAGACTGCCACCGTGGACCGCCGTGACATGCAGTTCTCCTACAAGGACGGCGACGACTTCGTCTTCATGGACGTCAAGACCTACGAGCAGACGTATGTGTCCGCCGACGTCGTCGGGCAGGCGGCCGACCTAATGCTGGAGGGGCAGGACGTCATCGTCGCCTTCCATGAGGACACCGTGCTGTTCGTGGAGCTCCCGGCGGCCGTCGTGCTGACCATCTCCCACACCGAGCCCGGCCTGCAGGGCGACCGCTCCTCGGCGGGAACCAAGCCCGCTACCCTGGAGACCGGCGCCGAGATCCAGGTCCCGCTGTTCCTCAACACCGGCGACAAGGTCAAGGTTGACACCCGTTCCCGCTCCTACATCTCCCGCGTCACCGACTGACCGCCGATGACCGAGTCCATACCGGTTGAGCCGGAGGCGGCGCAAGCGCCCTCCGACGACGCTGCCGCCTCCTCGGCTCAGCACCCCAAGTACCCGGTCACCGCCCGCACCAAGGCGCGGCGGCGTGCCGTCGAAGTCCTCTTCGAGGCCGACCAGCGCGGGTTGCTCCGCGGCGACTCAAGCGTGCAGAACCTCCGGGAGCTGGCCGCGGAGCGGGCATTCCACTCGGCCAACCACACCGAGGCCCCTGCGTATACGCGCCAGGCGCTGGCCGGCGTCGCCGATCACCTCGCCGAGATCGACGAGACCATCGAGACCTATTCCCACGGGTGGGTGCTCAGCCGCATGCCGGCCACGGACCGGGCCATCGCCCGCCTGGCCACCTGGGAGATCGTCTGGAACGACGACGTCGATGCGCCGGTAGCCGTCGACGAGGCGATCACGCTCGCCCGCATGCTGTCGACCGATGACTCCCCCCGCTTCCTCAACGGGCTGCTGGGGCGCATCGGCGACCTTGCAGACACGTTGCGCTGAGCAACGAACGTCCGCAGCCGCGACGCCGCTCCATCCACAACCTTCACCGAGAACGGCACAAGCAACACGCCCAGACCGGTCGAAATGGCACCGCCCCCACCATGCACGAACGTGCGGTGGGGGCGGTGACTGTTTGCCCCGCGGCAGGCACTATTGCCGTGACGATACAAGTTGGCCGGCATCGGGCCGGCCCGTCACGAAGGAGTGCTCTCATGGCTGAGAAGACTGAGCGGATTGTGCTGGCTGATTTGGATGATGGTGTGGGGTGGCTGATGCTGCAGGTGGTGTGAGAGTGCCGCCGTCGGGGTCGCGCAGGCACACCGCCTGGGCGCGGCCCCACGGCGCGCGGGCGCCCACTTTGCATGGGCCCGCGCGGTTCAGTGATATCCCCGTGCGTCGTCGGCGTGGCCGCGAGCGAGGAGAGACTGTCAAAATCGATGACAATCGCCCCCGTGCGCCCGGAATGCCTTCAACAAAATGGCGCGGTACCAACGATCATCGATATACGGCAGATGCCTAGAGGCCCCGTTTGTCATCAATTGTGACAGCGAGTTGATGATGAACCGGCCGCACGTGCATGGGGCGTGGTCGGCGGTGTGATGCCGTATGCGGGACTCCGGGCCTGTGCGCAGGGGACATCCGGCGCAGCTGATGGGGGACTGGCTAAGAGGGCGCTCGTCAGGGGTCGGCGGTCGCCCGGCGAGTGCCCGGCGGCCGACGTTCACCGGGCGGACACCTCCCGCACTCGCCGAGCCGCTGCGCTAACATCGCCCCGAACGACATCCTTGAAGCCCGTCCAGTGAGGCGGAGAAGGAGGTCCACGCACCGTGGCCGCAGCACAGTCCACCGGGAAGCAGATCCTCGGCGCAGCCGAGATTCAGCGATCCCTCGTCCGCATCGCCCACGAGATCCTGGAGCGAAACCACGGCAGCAGCAATTTGGTGCTTCTAGGCATCCCCTCCGGAGGAGTCCCACTGGCGCGGCGCCTGGCCGCCGCCCTAGAGGTCGCCGCCAAGGAGTCCGGCGACCCCGCCGGCGCCCCGCCGGTCGGCACCCTGGACATCACCATGTACCGCGACGACCTCGGCCGCCACCCGATCCGCGTGCCCCAGCCCACCCGCATCCCGGGGGAGAGCCTCGAGGGCCGCACCGTGATCCTCGTCGACGACGTGCTCTTCTCCGGCCGCACCATCCGCGCCGCCCTGGACGCCCTGGGAGCCATCGGCCGCGCCGACGCCGTGCAGCTGGCCGTGCTGGTGGACCGCGGCCACCGCGAGCTGCCCATCCGGGCCGACTACGTGGGCAAGAACCTACCCACCTCCCGCAACGAGAAGGTGGTTGTTTCCCTGACCGAGCTCGGCGCCGACGGCGACGCCGTCACCATCGTCGACGCCGCGACCCAGGAGGCTGCCCGATGAAGCACCTGCTGTCCGCCAAGGACCTGTCCCACGACGAGGCCGTGATGATCCTCGACACCGCCGAGGCCATGGCCGCCACCCAACGCCACGCCGTCAAGAAACTCCCCACCCTGCGTGGCAAGACCGTGGTGAACCTCTTCTTTGAGGACTCCACCCGCACGCGGCTGTCCTTCGAGGCCGCCGCCAAGCGGCTGAGCGCCGACGTCATCAACTTCTCCGCCAAGGGCTCCTCCGTGTCCAAGGGGGAGTCGCTGAAGGACACCGCCCAGACCATCATGGCCATGGGCGCCGACGCCGTCGTGGTGCGCCACTCCGCCTGCGGCGCCGCCCACCTGCTCGCACACGCCGGCTGGATCAACGTGCCCGTGCTCAACGCCGGCGACGGCACCCACCAGCACCCCACCCAGGCGCTCCTAGACGCCATGACCCTGCGCCGCTGGTATACGCCCGGCGGCCCCACCGGGGCCACGCGCGCCGGAGACGGCAGCCCGGCGCCACAGGGCCGTGACCTGGACGGCGCCCGCGTCATCATCGTCGGCGACGTGCTGCACTCACGGGTGGCCCGCTCCAACGTCGACCTGCTCACCACTCTGGGTGCCCACGTCACCCTGGTCGCCCCACCCACCCTGCTGCCGGTAGGCATGGAGGACTGGCCCTGCGACGTGTCCTATGACTTCGACGCCGCCATCGCCGCCGTCGAGCCCGACGCCGTGATGATGCTGCGCGTGCAGCGCGAGCGCATGAGCGCCGCCGGCGGCGGGTTCTTCCCCAGTCCGGGGGAGTACGCCCGCGGCTATGGCCTCGGCGCCGCACGCCGCGCCGCCATGCCCGAGCACGCGATCGTCATGCACCCCGGCCCCATGAACCGTGGCCTGGAGATCACCGCCGACGCCGCCGACGACCCGCGGTCCCGCGTGGTCGAGCAGGTGGGCAACGGCGTCTCCGTACGCATGGCCGCCCTGTACCTGCTCCTCGCCGACGAAGGGAACCAGCTGTGACCGCCCATCTCCTGCCCGGGGTCCGCCCCTACGGCGAGGACGCCACCGACGTCCTCATCATCGACGATACGATCGCCGCCATCGGCCCCGACGCCGCCGCCCAGGCCCCCGCCGACGTCGTCCGCCACGACGACCTGGCCGGCCTGGTGCTCCTGCCCGGGCTCGTTGACATTCACACGCACCTGCGCCAGCCCGGTGGCGAGAGCGCAGAAACCGTCTACACCGGCACCCGCGCTGCCGCCGTCGGCGGCTACACCGCCGTGTTCGCCATGGCCAACACCACCCCCGTGCAGGACAACGCCGGCGTCGTCGAGCAGGTGCTGCGCCTGGGCAACGAGGCCGGCTGGGTGGACGTCCACCCCGTCGGGGCTGTCTCCGAAGGGCTTAAGGGCGAGCACCTGTCCCAGATGGGTGCCATGGCGCACTCCGCCGCTCAGGTGCGCGTCTTCTCCGACGACGGCAAGTGCGTGTCCGACCCGGTGCTCATGCGCCGTGCCCTGGAGTACGCCAAGTCCTTCGACGGCGTGATCGCCCAGCACTCCCAGGACCCCCGGCTCACCGAGGGCTCCCAGATGCATGAGGGCCGCGTCTCGGCCGAGCTCGGCCTGGCGGGCTGGCCCGCCGTCGCCGAGGAGTCGATCATCGCCCGCGACGTCCTGCTGGCGGGGCATGTCGGAAGCCGCCTGCACGTGTGCCACCTGTCCACCGCCGGCAGCGTGGAGATCATCCGCTGGGCCAAGGACCGCGGCATCGACGTCACGGCCGAGGCGACCCCCCACCACCTGCTGCTCACCGATGAGAAGGCCCGCACCTACTCGCCGCTTTACAAGGTGAACCCGCCCCTGCGCACCGCCGCCGATGTGGAGGCGGTACGCCAGGCGCTGGCCGATGGCACCATTGACGTGGTCGGCACCGACCACGCCCCCCACCCGCGCGAGTCCAAGGACTGCGAGTGGCAGGCCGGCGCCTTCGGTATGACCGGCTTGGAGACCGCCCTGCCGATCATCATCGCCACCATGGTCGAGTCCGGACGCATGAGCTGGCGGGACGTCGCCCGTGTCCTGTCCGAGGCTCCGGCCCGCATCGGCCGGCTGAGCGATCAGGGCCGACCGCTGGCCGTGGGCGAGAGCGCCAACCTGACGGTGGTCGACCCCGAGGTCCGCCGCGTGGTGGACCCGGACGCCCAGTGGACCCGTTCCAGTAACACCCCCTACGCCGGTATGGAGCTGCCCGGGCGAGTCATGGCCACATTCCTCCATGGCCGTCCCACCGTCCTGGATGGCGAGCCGGTAGCGCGGAACCCAGAGGCGACCGAACAGAAGGAGAACGCATGAGTGCCCTAAGCCCAACATCAGTGGCCGCGTACGGCGGCTTCACCAGCCCCGCCCTGCCCGCCTCCGCGCCGATCGAGCGCACGACGGCGCTGCTGGTCCTGGAGGACGGCTACGCGCTGACGGGTCGCTCATACGGCGCGACCGGCTCGACGACCGCCCGGATCGTCTTCAACACCGGCATGACCGGCTACCAGGAGGTCCTGACCGATCCCGACTACGGTCAGCAGATCGTAGTAATGACCTCCCCCCACATCGGCAACACCGGAGTCAATGATGAGGACGGCAAGTCCGACCGGTTCTGCGTAGCCGGAATAGTGGTGCGCGACCCGTCCCGGCGCGCCTCCTCCTGGCGGGCCCGCCGCGAGCTCGAGGCGGAGCTGGTCGCCCAGGGCATCGTCGGCATCTGCGAAGTGGACACCCGCGCCCTGACCCGCCACCTGCGGGACCACGGCACGATGCGCGCCGCGATCTTCTCCGGGGATGCCCTGCCCGACGGCGTCGCCGAGTACCCCGGCTATGCGCCCACCGAGGCGGCTATCGAGTCCTGCCTGCGCACCATGCGCAGTGCCTCCGCCGCCCCCGCAGACACCACGATTCCGAGCACCCCCCAGGAGAACGCCTGATGCCCCGCCGTACCGATATTTCCTCCGTCCTGGTCATCGGCTCAGGCCCGATCGTCATCGGCCAGGCCTGCGAATTCGACTACTCCGGCACCCAGGCCTGCAGAGTGCTGCGTGCCGAGGGCATCCGCGTCATCCTGGTCAACTCCAACCCGGCGACGATCATGACCGACCCGGACATGGCCGATGCCACCTACGTAGAGCCCATCACTCCCGAGGTCGTTGAGGCGATCATCGCCAAGGAGCGCCCCGACGCCCTCCTGCCGAACCTGGGCGGGCAGACCGCCCTGAACACCGCCATGAGCCTGGTGGAGTCTGGGGTCCTGGACAAGTACGGCGTGGAGCTGATCGGGGTACGGGCAGAAGCCATCAACGCCGGCGAGGACCGGGAGGAGTTCAAGCGCGTGGTTGAGCGCTGCGGCGCGGAGGTAGCGCGCAGCGTGATCGCCCACACCATGGACGAGTGCCATGCCGGGGTGGAGGCGCTGGGCGGCTACCCCGTGGTGGTGCGCCCGTCCTTCACCATGGGCGGCCTTGGCTCCGGCTTCGCCTACAACGCCGAGGACCTGGAGCGTATTGCGGGCCAGGGCCTGTCCGACTCGCGCACCACCGAGGTGCTGCTGGAGGAGTCGATCCTGGGCTGGAAGGAGATCGAGCTTGAGGTCATGCGCGACCGCGCCGACAACTGTGTGCTGGTCTGCTCCATTGAGAACGTCGACCCGGTGGGCGTGCACACCGGGGACTCCATTACCATCGCTCCGGCCCTGACCCTCACCGACCGGGAGCTGCAGCGGCTGCGGGATGTTGCTGTCGCCGTCATCCGTGAGGTGGGTGTGGACACCGGCGGCTGCAACATTCAGTTCGCCGTGCACCCGGAGACCGGCCGCGTGATCGTCATCGAGATGAACCCCCGCGTGTCCCGGTCCTCGGCACTGGCATCCAAGGCCACCGGCTTCCCCATCGCCAAGATCGCCGCCCGCCTGGCCATCGGCTACACGCTGGACGAGATCCCCAACGACATCACCGGCTCCACCCCCGCATCCCTGGAGCCCGCGGTGGACTACGTGGTGGTCAAGGTCCCGCGCTTCGCCTTTGAGAAGTTCCGCGGCGCCGACCCGACCCTGACCACAACCATGAAGTCGGTCGGGGAGGCCATGGCCCTGGGCCGCTGCTACACCGAGGCCCTGCAAAAGGCTATGCGCTCGATCGACAAGCCCGGCTCCGTGTTCCACTGGGACGGTCCGGCCCCCACGCCGGAAGAGCTGCCCGGGCTCATCGAGTCGCTGCGCACCCCCACCGAGCACCGGCTGGTAGACCTGCAGCAGGCCATCCGCGGCGGCGCCACCCCGGAGCAGCTCTTCGACGCCACCGCGATCGACCCGTGGTTCCTGGACCAGATGTTCCTGCTCCAGGAAGTCGCCGAGGAGACGCGCACGGCCCCGGCGCTGACCGCCGAGCTGCTTCAGCGCGCCAAGCGGCATGGCTTCTCCGACGCCCAGATCGCGTCCCTGCGCGGCATCGGGGAGGACACGGTGCGCGAAGTTCGCCACGCCTTCGGCCTGCGACCGGTCTACAAGACGGTGGACACCTGCGCCGCCGAGTTCGCCACCACCACCCCTTACCTGTACTCCAGCTACGAGGAGGAGACAGAGGTGGCACCGCGCCAGCGGGAGGCCGTCATCATCCTGGGCGCCGGCCCCAACCGGATCGGCCAGGGCATTGAGTTCGACTACTCCTGCGTACACGCCACCATGGCCCTGTCCGAGCGCTACGACACGGTAATGGTCAACTGCAACCCGGAGACGGTCTCCACCGACTACGACATCTCCGACCGGCTGTACTTCGAGCCGCTGACCTTCGAGGACGTCATGGAGGTCTACGAGGCGGAGCTGGCGGCCGGACCAGTGGCCGGCATGATCGTCCAGCTCGGCGGGCAGACGCCCCTGTCCCTAGCGGCCCGGCTCAAGGCTGCGGGCGTGCCCATCCTGGGCACCACCCCGGAGGCGATCGACGCCGCCGAGGACCGGCAGGTGTTCGGCGTCGTCCTGGAGCGCGCCGGGCTGCCGGCCCCCGCCCACGGGACGGCCCTGAGCGACGAGCAGACCCTGGCCGTGGCCGCGCAGATCGGTTTCCCGGTGCTGGTGCGCCCCAGCTATGTGCTCGGTGGGCGCGGCATGGAGATCGTCTACGACCGCGACGGCCTGGTCGACTACCTCTCCCGCGCCTCCGCGGAGGCCGGCGGCGCCTACGCCAACGGCCCCCTGCTGATCGACCGCTTCCTCGACGACGCCATCGAGATCGACGTCGACGCCCTCTACGACGGCACCGAGCTGTTCCTCGGCGGCGTGATGGAGCACATCGAGGAGGCCGGCATCCACTCCGGCGACTCCGCCTGCGTACTGCCCCCCATGTCCCTGTCCGACACGGAGATCGCCCGCATCCGCCGCTCCACCGAGGCCATTGCCGCCGGGGTGGGGGTGCGCGGACTGATCAACATCCAGTACGCGCTGGTATCCGACACGCTGTACGTGATTGAGGCCAACCCGCGCGCCTCCCGGACTGTGCCCTTCGTTTCCAAGGCGACCGGCGTGCAGCTGGCCAAGGCCGCCGCCCTGCTCATGGCAGGCCAGACCATCGCCGACCTCAAGGCCGCCGGCCACCTGCCCGACGCCGATGCCGCCGTAACCGACCCGCTGGACCCCATTGCGGTGAAGGAGGCGGTCCTGCCGTTCAAGCGGTTCCGCACCCCGTCGGGCCGGGTGGTGGACACGGTGCTGGGCCCGGAGATGCGCTCCACCGGTGAGGTCATGGGCTTTGACGTCGACTTCCCGCGGGCCTTCTCCAAGTCGCAGGACGGCGCCTACGGCGGCCTACCCGGTGAGGGCGCCCTGTTCGTGTCCGTGGCTGACCGGGACAAGCGCGCCATCGTGCTGCCCGTCGCCCGACTGGCCGAGCTCGGATTCACCATCTATGCCACCGCCGGCACCGCCCAGGTACTGCGTCGCAACGGCATCCCGGCAACCCCGGTCCGCAAGGTCAGCGAGGGCCAGGGCGCCCACGGCGAGCAGACCATCGTCGGCCTGATCGAGTCCGGCGCCATCGACATGGTGATAAACACCCCCAAGGGGCAGGGCGCCCGCGCCGACGGATACTCCATCCGTGCCGCCACCACCAGCGCCGACAAGCCCATCATCACCACCGTGCAGGAGCTGCAGGCGGCGGTGCAGGCGCTGGAGGCCAAGCTCGCGGGCCCGATGGGGGTGCGCAGCCTGCAGCAGCACGATGCCGACAGGCACTCCCGGCGCGACCGCGCCCACGCCGGGGGGACCCGCGCATGAGCACGACCCCGGCCCGGAACGGTCGCCCCGTGGAGTCCTCCTTCGGCGCCCGGCTGTCCGCCGCCATGGACGATCACGGACCGCTGTGCGTGGGTATTGACCCGCACGCCTCCCTGCTGCGCGACTGGGGCCTGCCCGACACGCCCGCCGGGCTGCGGGACTTCTCCCTGCGGGTCGTTGACGCGCTCGGCGGGCGGGTGGCGGCGGTCAAGCCGCAGTCGGCGTTCTTCGAGAGGCACGGAGCGGCAGGCATCGGCGTGCTGGAGGAGACGCTGGCCGCTCTGCGGCAGACGGGCACGCTCTGCGTCCTCGACGTCAAGCGGGGTGATATCGGCTCCACCATGTCCGGCTACGCCCAGGCCTATCTGGCAGACGGCGCGCCCCTGGCCGCGGACGCCATTACCGTCTCCCCCTACCTGGGATACGGCTCACTGCGTCCGGCGCTGGACCTGGCGGCCGACGCCGGACGGGGCGTGTTCGTCCTAGCGCTGACCTCCAACCCGGAGGGAGCCGCAGTGCAGCATGCGCGTGGACCGGCGGGACGGGCCGTGGCCGCCGAGGTGGTGGCCGGGGCCACCGCCTCCAATGCTGCCGCCCGCGCCGCCGGTGAGCTCGGCAGCGTGGGCCTGGTGGTAGGCGCCACCGTTGGCGACGCCGTGCGCGACCTGGACCTGGACCTGCTGGCCGCGGGCGGGCCGCTGCTGGCCCCCGGTGTGGGGGCGCAGGGAGGCGGTGCCGCCGAGCTGCGGGCCGTGTTCGGAGCTGCACGCCGCAATGTGCTGGCGTCGACATCCCGCGGCGTGCTGGGAGCCGGCCCCGATCGCGAGGCCCTGCGGCAGGCCGCCGACAGCGCCGTCGCCGAGGCCGGGGCAGCACTGCGTGCCTGACGCCGGCCCGAGGCGCCACGCGGGACGTGCGCCGTGACGGCGCCCGGGCATAACCTGACCATGTGGCAGAAGTCCCGACTGCCGATGGAGGAAACATGGTGATCCCCGAACTGACTCCCGGGCAGCGTGCGGCTGCGCTTTACAAGGCGGCCGCGGCCCGAGACCGCCGCGCCCGTGCGAAGGCCGAGCTCAAGCGCGGCACCCTGACCGTTTCCGCCCTGTTCGAGGCGGCGCAGAATGATGAGGCCCTGGCCAAGATGCGGGCGCTGGACCTACTGCGCTCGCTGCCGCGCGTGGGCACCGTGGGAGCACAGGCACTGCTGCAGGAGCTCGGTATTGCCGCAAGTCGGCGGGTGCGGGGCCTGGGTAGCCGCCAGCGTGCCGAGCTTGTGCGCCGTTTCGGCTGACACCGGCGCACGGGGCATGATGGGGGTATGACCGCAGCCCAGGTGCCTCCCGCCCGACTCACTGTGATAGCCGGGCCGACCGCCGTGGGGAAGGGCACGCTCGTCGCCGAGCTACGCCGCCGCCACCCCGGCCTGTTCGTGTCCGTCTCAGCGACGACGCGCGCGCCCAGGCCAGGGGAGCGCGACGGCATTCACTACCACTTCGTATCGGACGCGGAGTTCGACCGCCTGATCGAGCGCGGGGACATGCTGGAATGGGCGCAGGTGCACGGTACTCACCGCTACGGCACCCCCCGGGGTCCGGTGCAGGAGCAGCTGGATGCAGGCCGCCCGGCGCTGCTTGAGATCGACCTGGCCGGTGCACGCCAGGTGCGCGCCGCCATGCCCGAGGCCCAGCTGGTGTTCATCGCGCCGCCGAGCTGGGAGGAGCTCGTGTCCCGCCTGCTCGGGCGTGGCACTGAGTCGGAGCAGGAGCAGGATCGCCGCCTGGCCACTGCACGGGTCGAGCTACAGGCAGCGGGCGAGTTCGACCGCACCATCATCAACGACTCCGTGGCACGTGCCACGGACGAGCTAGAAGACGCGCTCGGGTTGAGCGGCTAAAATGGGGTGCTCGCGGTGCGGTAGCCTGTAACCGCGGCCGCGCCCGCACATACCGGGACCACAATCAGGTAGCAATCACATTGGGAGACAAGCACATGCTCGGAACCTCCGCTGACCCCGAGGGTATCACCAACCCTCCCATTGACGACCTGCTGGAGAAGGTCGACTCCAAGTACGGGCTGGTGGTGGAGGCCGCCAAGCGTGCCCGGCAGATCAATAGCTACACCCAGCAGCTGGAGGACAACCAGTTCGAGTACTTCGGGCCGCTGGTGGAGGCGGAGACCGAGGAGAAGGCCCTGAGCGTCGCACTGCGCGAGGTCGCCGCGAGCAAGCTCCAGGTCATTCCCGGGGACGAGGCCCGCGCCCGCCGTGCCGAGGCAGAGGAGGCCCGCCGCGCCGCCGAGGCCGATATGTTCTCCGACATCTCCCTGGACACCCCGCTGGATCTCGGCGGCCAGGAGGAGACCGGATCCGCCACCGGCCTGGATGACATCCAGTTCTGAGGGCAGTCTGCTCCAGGACCACTAGTCGGCCAGCCGTACCTGCCATGAACGCAGAACTCCCCAGTGCCCGAGGCGCCCGCGCGCCTCGGGCACTGCGCGTCGTCGTGGGGATATCCGGATCCATCTCTGCATACAAGGCGCCCTCGGTGATTCGGCTGCTGCGCGCTGCCGGGCACGAGGTGCGCACCGTGCCCACGGCGGCAGCGCTGCGCTTCATTGGCGCGCCGGCACTGTCCGCCGTGACCGGATCCCCGGTGCAGGCCGGTGTCTTTGAGGACCCGGCCGCAGTGGCGCACGTGGAGACGGGGGAGTGGGCTGAACTGGTTGTGGTGGCGCCGGCCTCGGCCGACCTTCTCGCCCGGGCGGCCGCGGGCCGCGCGGACGACCTGCTCACCGCTACCCTGCTGACCACCACCGCGCCGGTGGTGATGGCCCCGGCGATGCACACGCAGATGTGGAACCACCCGGCCACCCGCGAGAATGTGGCGACGCTGCGCCGCCGCGGCGTAACCGTGATAGACCCTGACAGTGGGCCGCTGACCGGCTCCGGTTACGGGTCGGGGCGCCTGCCCGCGCCGGAGGTCATCGTGTCCCGCGCCTTGGCCGTGCTGGACACCGCGCACACCCGTGCACAACCCGACCTGGTCGGCCGGCACGTGGTCGTCTCCGCAGGCGGAACCCGTGAGCCTCTGGATCCTGTGCGCTACCTGGGCAATCGCTCTTCGGGGCGCCAGGGAGCCGCCGTCGCGTGCGCCGCTGCGGCCCGCGGTGCACGCGTGACCCTGGTGTCCGCACACGTTGACTCGCAGGTACTGGCGGCGCTGCCGGCACAGGTAGAGGTAGTCCCCGTGACTACCGCCCTGGAACTGCGTGATGCGGTGCGCGCCGCCGCAGCGGATGCCGACGCGGTGGTGATGGCCGCCGCGGTGGCCGACTTCCGCCCCGCAGCCGTGGCCGGAGCCAAGCTCAAGAAGCACCCGCTCGCGGTGTCGGCCGCGCCGGAGCAGGAGGCCGCGCCCAGCGTCCCGACAATCGCGCTGGTGGAGAATCCCGACGTGCTGGCCGAGCTGGTAACGGATCCACCGCGCCGTGACGGCGCACCCATCGTTGTGGTCGGGTTTGCCGCGGAGACCGGTGACGCCGAGGGCGACGTGCTGGACCACGGCGCCGCCAAGGCGCGCCGCAAGGGCGCCGACCTGCTGGCCGTCAACGCCGTCGGCACGCACACGGGTTTTGGTGACGTCCCCAACACCGTTGTGGTCCTCGATGCCGCCGGCCGGGAAGTCGGCCGTGCCAGCGGCTCGAAGCAGGAGGTTGCCACGGTGCTAATGGAGATGATCGCGGTGCGCCTGGGGCGCTGACAGCGCTCGACCCCGGTCGGCGGGGCGCCGTCCGGGGCGGTGAGAGCGGTGCCTGCTGCCACTGGTATCCTCAGCCTCTCTGGTGGGGCGAAGGAGGCAACTCCGAATATCCGATCACTCGATCATCCACCCCGCGACCACGCACCCACCAACTAGCAAGGACCACACCGCTTATGGCATCCAACTCCCTCCGCATGTTCACCTCCGAGTCCGTCACCGAGGGGCACCCGGACAAGATCTGCGACCGCGTCTCGGACGCGATCCTGGACGCGATCCTAGCCCAGGACCCGGCCGCGCATGTTGCTGTGGAGACCATGGCCACCACCGGGCTCGTGCACGTCGCCGGCGAGGTGAGCACGAGCGCCTATGTGGAGATCCCCGACATCGTCCGCAGCGAGATCGTCTCCATCGGCTACACCTCCTCCGAGGTTTGCTTCGACGGCGCCTCCTGCGGCGTGTCGATCTCAATCGGCCAGCAGTCACCCGACATCGCCGCAGGCGTGGACAAGGCCCTGCAGGTGCGCGGCGACGCCGCGGACCTGGACCCCCTGGACTTCCAGGGAGCCGGCGATCAGGGGCTGATGTTCGGCTACGCCTGCACGGACACCACCGAGCTCATGCCGCTGCCGATTCACCTGGCCCACCGGTTGGCGGAACGCCTGGCGTACGTGCGCAAGCGGGGCATCATTGACGGACTGCGGCCGGACGGTAAGACCCAGGTCACCATCGGCTACGACGGTGCCACCCCGGTTTCGCTGGGAGGAGTCGTGGTGTCCACCCAGCACGATCCGGACCGCAGCCGGGCCTGGCTGACAGACGCGGTCAACCAGGAGGTGATCCGCCCCGTGCTGGACGCCGAGGAGGACAAGGGCCTGAGGCTTGCCACCGCCGACGCCGAGGTCCTGGTCAATCCCTCCGGCCAGTTCGTGATCGGCGGACCCGCCGGTGACGCCGGCCTGACCGGTCGCAAGGTCATCGTGGACACCTACGGGGGCATGGCCCGTCACGGCGGGGGCGCCTTCTCCGGCAAGGATCCCTCCAAGGTGGACCGCTCCGGCGCCTACGCCATGCGGTGGGTCGCGAAGAACGTGGTCGCCGCGGGACTGGCAGACCGTTGCGAGGTACAGATTGCCTACGCGATCGGATCCGCGCGCCCCGTGGGACTGTACGTGGAGACCTTCGGCACCGAGCAGGTGCCCGTGGAGCGGATCACCACCGCCATCGAGGAGGTATTCGACCTACGGCCGGCCGCGATCGTGCGCGATCTGGACCTGCTGCGGCCGATCTACCGGAGCACCAGCGCATACGGTCACTTCGGCCGTGCGGGGTTCACCTGGGAGAACACCGACCGGGCCGCGGCTCTACGCGCCGCCTGCTGAGGACTTCAGGCGGGGGAGCGGTCGTGGTCCCGGGCGTTGGCGTACCCGGCGCGCAGGCGCAGCAGGGCTCGCTCCTGGACGCCCCGGCGACTGCGGTGCGCCGCGTGACGGCCGCGGGAGTGAGGCTGCCCGTGGCGCGCGTGCTGCTGGAGACCGCCGTGCCCCACCTGGACCGGCTATTCGACTACCTGGTGCCGCCCGAGCTCGACGTCGCCGCAGGCGTGGGCACACGCGTGGTCGTCCGCTTCGGTGGGCAGGACATGCACGGCTGGATCTGGGAGCGTGCAGGCACCACCACCCACCCCGGCAGGCTCGCCGCCATCCGCCGGGTCGTCTCCGACCTGCCGGTGCTGACCACCGAGACGATGCGACTGATTGAACTGGTGGCGGCACGTAGCGCCGGGGTGCGCTCCGATGTCGTCCGGCTGGCCGTCCCGGCCCGGCACGCCACCACCGAGCGCGAGGAGCGTGAGCGGCCGACTCCGCAGCTGCCGCAGTGGTCGCCGCCGTCCACCGATGCCTGGGCGGTCTACGACGGCGGTCCCGACTTCCTGCGGGAGCTCGGCGCCGGCCGCGCCCCACGCGCCGTCTGGACCGCTCTTCCCGGTCGCCGCGGGCAGGTGGCGCACTGGACCACTCTGCTCGCCGACGCCGCCCGGGCCACGCTGGCCAGCGGGCGCGGCGTACTGGTGCTCCTCGCCACGACGCAGCGCGCCGAGTCCGTGGCCGCGGACTTGAGCTCCGCCCTGGCGGGAGAGAGCGTAGCGGTCCTGTCCGCTGAGCATGGCCCCTCTCGGCGCTACCGGGCATTCTTGCGCGCGCTCAGCGGGAGGGCCCGCGTAGTCGTTGGCACCCGCGCGGCCGCCTTCGCCCCGGTTAGCAATCTGGGCCTGGCAGTCATCTGGGACGACGGCGATGACCGGCTCGATGAGCTACACGCCCCCTACGTCCATGCCCGCACCGTGCTGGCGCTGCGTAGCGGCTCGGCCGGAGCCGGATTGCTGATCGGCGGGTATACGCGCTCGGTTGAGGCCCAGGCCTATGTGGAGCAGGGCTGGGCAGTTGATCTTCACGCCCGCCGGGAGACGGTGCGCGCCGCCGTAGCGCGCGTGCAGGTGCCCGGCGCCCCCGAGCTTGAGGCGGAGGGCCCCTCCGGCGGCGCCCGCATCCCTTCCCTGGCCCACCGGGCTGTACGTGCGGCCCTGGCACACGGTCCGGTGCTGGTACAGGTGCCACGCGGGGGATACGCACCGCTGGTGGCCTGCTCCCGCTGCCGGGAGGTAGCCCGCTGTGGCTACTGCTCCGGACCGCTGGCCATGGGCCGGGACGGGACGATCACCTGCCGCTGGTGCGCACGCACGGCCGCGAACTGGCGCTGCCCCACGTGCGGCAGCCGGCGTTTACGCATGGTGCAGGTAGGTACCACCCGCACCGCCGAGGAGCTGGGCCGGGCCTTCCCGGGCACCCCCGTCGTGACCTCCGGCGCACGTGAGGACCATGGGGTGATCGCCACGGTAGACGCCCGCCCGCGCTTGGTGATCGCCACCCCGGGGGCGGAGCCGGTGGCCGAGGGCGGCTACCGGGCAGTGCTGCTGCTGGACGGGGCGGCGCTGTCCGCCCGCGCCGAGCTGGGTGCCTCCAGCCAGGCCCTGCGGCACTGGACGAATGCCGTTGTACTGGCGGATCCGCAGGCGCGGGTAATGGTCCTGGGCCGCCCCCATCCGGTGGTGGCACAGGCACTGGTGCGGTGGGACCATGCGGGGTTCGCCCGGCGCGAGCTGGAGGAGCGGGCCCAGCTGCACCTGCCGCCGGGCTGGCGCGCCGCCCGCGTGGACGGCCCGCGTTCCCGCCTGGAGGGAATCTTCGAACGGGCGCGGGCGGCTGGTTTTGAGGTGCTGGGGCCCGTCGCGGTCCCCGCCCGTGCTGCGGGCGGTCCCGGCGCCCCGGAGGCGCAGCCGGAGCCGGAGGCCACGCGGGGCCTCATCCGCACGCCCCTGCCGCGGGGGCGCGAATTGGCCGAGTTCCTGCGACTGCAGGTGCGGGAGGCGTCGGTACGGCGGGAGGATCCCGTCCGCGTCGAGCTCGACCCGACCGTTTTGTGGTAGCAGCTGCCGGCGCACTGTGGGAGGCTCCTGCCATGTCCGTCCACACGATCCCCGTCGGCGCCCCTGGCAGCGGCATAGACGTCGTCGTCTTCGACTACGGCAACGTCATCTACACCTGGGACGCCGTCGGAGCGGTAGCCGGACGGGTGCCCCTGCGCGACTGGCGGGAGTTCGTGGACACGGGGGAGTTTGCGCGCTGGAACACCCTGCTGGACGCCGGCGCGCCCCTGGAGCAGGTCCTGGACCAGCTTTGCGCCACTCGCCCCGGTCGTCCCGAGTGGCCCCGGATGCTGCGCACCTACTGGGACCACTTCAGCGACACCAAGACCGGCCCGGTGCCCGGTACGGCCGCCGTCATCGAGGACCTGCTCAGGGCCGAGGTGCCCCTGTACGCACTGACCAACTTCAACGACGTGCTGTTCGATGCCACCCGGCACCTGTCACCCCTGCTGGACCGCTTCCACGGCGTCGTCGTGTCCGGGCGCGAGCACCTGGTCAAGCCCGATCCCGCCATCTACCACCTGCTGCTGGACCGTTATGGGCTGACCGCGGAACGTACCCTGTTGGTCGATGACTCCGCAGCCAACGTGCAGGGAGCACGGGCGGTGGGCATGCGCGCCCACCGCTTCACCGGAGCCGGCACGCTGCGCGCCGTCCTGATTGAGCAGGGCCTGCTGCCGGCGCCCCTAGACTGACCCCATGCGCGTTCTGTTCGCCGGAACCCCACAAACGGCCCTGCCCGCGCTGCGGGCACTGACCCAGGCACCCGAGCATGAGGTAGTCGGGGTGCTCACTCGCGCCGACGCCCCCCGGGGGCGTGGGCGCACCCTGCATCCCTCGCCAGTGGCCGCAGCCGCCCGGGAGGCAGGCCTGGAGGTGCGCACCCCCGCCACCTTGCGCGACCAGGACACGCAGGCATGGGTGCGCGGCCTGCGGGCGGACGTTGCCGTGGTGGTCGCCTACGGCCGGATCGTGCCCGCCGCGCTGCTGGATGTGCCCGTGCACGGATGGATCAACCTGCACTTCTCCCTGCTTCCGGCCTGGCGCGGTGCCGCCCCGGTGCAGCGCGCCCTGATCGCCGGGGACCACATCACGGGAGCCAGCGTGTTCCGCCTTGAGGAGGGTTTGGACACCGGCCCGGTGTACGCGCGCATAACCGAGGCGATCCGGCCCGATGACACCGCCGGCGCCCTGCTTGAACGCCTCGCCGACGCCGGGGCGCCGCTTTTGCGTGAGGTCCTGGCCGGACTGGAGGCCGGCACCGTGAGCCCCGAGCCGCAGGACGGTGACACCGCCACTTACGCCCCGGTGCTGACGCCGGCCGACGGGCGCGTCGACTGGAATGACAGTGCCGCCGCCATTGACCGCCTGATCCGGGGCGTAACCCCGGCGCCGGGCGCCCACACCAGCTACCGGGGCGCCCGCATGCGCCTGGGACCGGTGACCCCCATCCCCGACGCCGCTGGGCTCGCCCCCGGAACGCTGCAAGTGACTAAGCGGGAAGTGCGCGTGGGCACCGGGGCCGGCCAGGTCAGGCTGGGCCGGGTCGCACCTGCCGGGAGGAACTGGATGGATGCCGACGCCTGGGCCCGCGGCGCCCGCCCCGCACCCGGTACCGTGCTCGGAGAACTACCACAGGACGCCGACGAATGAGAGATGACATGACCCGCCCGGACCGCCGCTCCGTATCGGCAGCGGATCGGCCGCGCACTCGCCGAGGCACGACCCCCGTGCCGACCGGGCCCGCGGTAGATCCGGTTCGCCTGGCCTGCCTGCACGCGCTTACCAAGGTGCGCGAGGACGACGCCTACGCAAACCTGGTACTGCCCGAGATTCTCGACCAGGCTCGGCTCGAGGGACGCGACGCCGGCTTCGCCACGGCCCTGACCTACGGGACCCTGCGCCTCCAGGGCCGTTATGACGCGATTATCGGGATGTGCATAGACCGACCCCTGGGGCGGGTGGATGCGGTTGTGCTGGACGCGCTCCGACTAGGGACGCACCAGCTCCTGGGCATGCGCGTGCCCACTCATGCCGCCGTATCCACCACGGTCGACCTGGCCGCGTACAGTGCCGGCCGCGGCGCCGCGGGCTTCGTCAACGCCGTGATGCGCCGCATCAGCGAGGAAGACCTGGATGGGTGGCTGGCCCGCCTGCGCGCCGACGCCCCGGACGCCCTCACCGCCCTGTCCCGCACACATTCGCACCCCGTCTGGGTGGTTAAGGCCATGCGCCAGGCCCTGAAGGTGAACGGGCGCCCTAACCAGGGCGATGAGCTGGAGGCCCTGCTGGATGCAGACAACACCGACCCCCAGGTCACGCTGTGCGCCAGGCCGGGGCTGATCGGCGTGGATGAGCTCGCCGCGCAGGTGCACGCCGCCACCGGGGAGGAGCCGCGTCCCGGGCGCTTGAGCCCCTACGCGCTGGTCCTGTCCGGCGGCGATCCCGGACGCATAGAGGCGGTGCGGGACTCGCGCGCCGGCGTTGAGGACGAGGCCAGCCAGCTCGTGGCGCTGATGCTGGCCGAGGCGCCGCTGGAGGGCAGCGACGCGCGCTGGCTCGACCTGTGCGCCGGCCCCGGCGGCAAGGCCGCCCTGCTGGGGGCTCTGGCCGCCGGCCGCGGTGCCAGGCTCGTCGCCAACGAGGTTGCCGCCCACCGCGCCCGGCTGGTGGATGCGGCCGTGCGTGCCCTGCCCGAAGGCGTCGTGGAGGTGCGGGCCGACGACGGGCGGAACATCGGACGGCAGGAGCCCGGCGCCTACGACCGTGTCCTGGTGGACGCGCCCTGCTCCGGACTGGGCTCCCTCAGGCGCCGTCCCGAGGCGCGCTGGCGGCGCACGCCCCAGGATGTGGCCGCGCTGGCCGAGCTGCAGCGCGAGCTGCTCGCCAGCGCTGCGGCGGCCGTGCGTCCGGGCGGCGTAATCGCCTATGTCACCTGCACGCCCCACGTACTGGAGACGAACCTGGTGGTGCGTGACGTGACCAGGCAGGTGGCCCGCTCCGGTATCACCCTGGAGCCACTGCACGCCGGCCGCCTGGCCGCGGCCGTGTCCCCGCAGGCCCCAGCAGCAGCCGACCGGGAGGCACTGCAGACCTGGCCCCATCTGGACGGTGCCGACGCCATGTTCTGCGCCCTGCTGCGGCGTACCGTATGACTAGTCCCGCGAGCCAAGGAGCCCATATGACCCCGGCGATCCACCCCTCCATCCTCAACGCCGATCAGCTGCGTCTGGCCGCCGAGCTGGACCGGGTGCGTACCGCGGACGGCCTGCACGTGGACATCATGGACAACCACTTCGTGCCCAACCAGTTCGGGGGCCCCAGCCTGGTCGAGTCGGTGCTTGCTCACACGGCGCTCCCGGTTGACGCGCACCTGATGATCACCGACGCTGACCGCTGGGCGCCCGCTTACGCCGAGGCGGGATGCGCCATCGTCACCAGCCACATCGAGGCGACCAGCGCACCGTTCCGCCTGGCCCGGGAGCTGCGGCGGCTGGGGGCCGGCGTCGGCCTCGCCCTGCGCCCGGCGACCCCTTTGACGGCGGTGGAGCCGCTGCTGGGAGAGCTTGATCTGCTGCTGCTGATGACTGTTGAGCCCGGCTTCGGCGGGCAGTCGCTCCTGGAACCGATGCTGGACAAGATCGCCGCGGCCCGCCGCATGGTGGGCCGCAGTGGTCAGCAGCTGCGTATTCAGGTCGACGGCGGCGTGACCGAGCAGACCATCGTGCGCGCCGCGGAAGCAGGCGCGGATGTGTTCGTCGCCGGGTCCGCGGTCTACCGGGCCGAGGACGCGGCGGGCGCGGTGGCGTCGCTGCGGGCGCGTGCCGCCGCCCACACCCACTCGGACGTCGGCTGACACGCCCGCTGCCACTTTCAAGGTAACGGACAGGATTTGTTGCGTTTCCACAATAGGCTCCTGTGAGTCCCCAGCCGTATCGTTGAGGTACGGCGGGATTCGCCTGTCATGCCCGATAATGTCTCGCTTGAGACTTGTAGGCAAACGCGAGTCCGCGTCGGTTCGTGGACATGCCCCGAACCGGCCCGCCCACACCTGCCAGCCCACCCCAGGAGCCGCCCAGTGACCGCTGCCGCGAGCCAAGTACGCCCCCTAAACCGCATCCTCATCGCTAATCGCGGCGAGATCGCCCTGCGCGTGGCACGCACCGTCAGGGACCTCGGCGGCATCTCGATCCTGCCCTACACGCCAGAGGACCTGATGAGTCCCGCGGCGGAGCTTGCAGACGAGGCCCACGCCCTCCCGGACGGATCCGGCTACACCGACGCGGAGGCCATCATCGAGCTTGCGCGCCGTACCGGCGCCGACGCCATTCACCCCGGTTACGGCTTCCTGTCAGAGGACGCCGACTTCGCGCAGGCGGTCGCGGACGCCGGCATGACCTGGGTGGGGCCCTCACCCGCAGCCATGCGCACCCTGGGCGACAAGCTCAGTGCCCGCGCCGCTGCGGTCGCAGCCGGCGTTGAGCCCGTCCCCGGTATCACCGACTCGGTCACCGATCCTGAGGCCGTCATCGCCTTTGCCGCGACACACGGCTACCCGGTCGCGCTCAAGCGCACCGACGGCGGGGGCGGACGGGGCATCACCGTGCTCGCCGACGATGAGGCTGTGCGCACCACGCCCGCCTTCGACTCCGCCGCCGGAGTCGGCACGCTCATCCTGGAGCGCTTCGTCACTGCCGCCCGGCACGTGGAGACCCAGTGCGCGCGCGACGCCCACGGCGCCTTCGCCGTCGTCTCCACCCGCGACTGCACCCTGCAGCGCCGCAACCAGAAACTCCTCGAGGAGGCACCCGCCCCCTTTCTGCCCGACGATGTTCAGGCGCGCCTGCACGAGGCCTCCAAGCGCCTGCTGGACGCCGTTGACTACGTAGGCGTGGCGACCTGCGAGTTCCTCCTGACCCCCGCCGGCGAGCTGTGGTTCCTGGAGGTCAACCCCCGTCTGCAGGTCGAGCACTGCGTCTCCGAGGAGGTCACCGGCGTGGACCTGGTGGAGACCCAGTTGCGCATTGCGGCCGGCGGGCACCTGGGCCACGTCCCGGCCCCGCGGGGGCACTCCCTGGAGCTGCGGATCACGTGCGAGGACCCCGCGCAGGGGCTCACGCCGTCCACCGGCACGATTACGCGTCTGCGCTGGCCGGCGGGTCCCGGAGTCCGCATCGACTCCGGAGTGGTTGAGGGGGACACGGTTACCCCTACCTTCGATCCGATGCTCGCCAAGATCGTGGTTACCGGGGCTGACCGCGACCAGGCCATCCGGCGGGCGCGGCGGGCCCTGAGGGAGACGGTCGTGGAGGGCGTGACCGTCTGCGCCTCACTGCACGCCCACGTGCTGGAACGCGAGGAGTTCACCCGGCCCGACGCCGACGGCGGGCTGGGGGTTACCACCCGCTGGCTGGAGGAGGCGGTTCTGCCGGGCCTGCGCTCCGGTGCCGCCGCACCCGCCGCGGGTGCCGCCGACGGCACGGGGCAGGACAGCCACCGCACGCGGTCCACCTACGTGGTCGAGGTCAACGGCCAGCGCCTGCAGGTGACTGTCCCTGACGGCATTCTCGGCGGTCACAACCGCCGCCTGGGAGCAGGCTATCCAGGGGGCTCCAACTTGGCGCAGCAGCCACTGCGCGGGCGCGGGAACGGCCGCGGCCGCGGTACGACCGCAAGCAGCGCGCAGGGGGGAGATCCCGGCGCGATCGCCGCACCCATGCAGGCCATTGTGACCCGTATCTGCGTGTCCCCGGGGCAGCGCGTGCGCGCCGGCGACCTGCTGGTGGTACTGGAGTCCATGAAGATGGAGAACTACGTGCACGCCCCGGATGACGCCACGGTTGCCGACATCCCCGTTAGCGCCGGGCGCACCGTGTCCGCCGGGGAGATCCTGGTCCGGATGCGTGATATCCGTGATGATTCCGAGTCCAAGCAGGAGGACTGAGCATGGCTGAAGCAGTTGCAGCAACCAGCGCCGTCGCGGATGCCGCCGCGCCGGAAGCCACGATGGCGGCCTCGCCGGCCACGACCGCCTTCCGGGAGCGCATCGCCCGCGTCGACGCCGAGGCCGAGGAGCGAGCCGCGTCCCGCCAGCACGCCAAGGGCAAGCAAACCGCCCGCGAGCGCATCGATATGCTGCTGGATGCGGACTCCTTCCTGGAGATCGGGCGTTACTCCGGCTCCGGCGCAGGCGAGGGCGCTCGCCCGTCCGGTGTGGTCACCGGCTTCGGGCAGATCGGCGGCCGCCAGGTTGCCGTCTACTCCCAGGACTTCTCCGTCTCCGGCGGCGCCCTGGGCAGTGTCGAGGGTGACAAGATCGTGCGCCTGCTCGACGACGCCCTGCGCCTGTCCATACCGGTGATCGGCCTGATCGACTCCGGCGGCGCCAAGATCCAGGAGGGCGTGGCCGCGCTGCGGCAGTACGGCCGCATCTTCAACCGCACCTGCGCCGCCTCCGGCCTGGTGCCACAGATCAGCGTCATCCTGGGGCCCTGCGCCGGGGGCGCGGTGTACAGCCCGGCCCTGACGGACTTCGTCATCGCCACCCGCGAGGCCTCCCACATGTTCGTAACCGGCCCAGACGTGGTGCGCGCCGTCACCGGCGAGCGCATCAGTGCGGAGGAGCTCGGTGGGGCCGACATCCACGGCTCGGTGACCGGGGTGGTGCACTACGTGGCCGATGACGAGGACGACGCCCTGGCGCAGGTGCGCACCCTGCTGGCCTACCTGCCCTCCTCATCCGACCAGGAGGCGCCCCGCTACGCCTACGAGGACGCCGATCGGGCGGCAGACCGCGACGCCGCCGCCGAGGTCGGCAAGCTGGTGCCGGCCTCGCCCCGCCAGCCCTACGACGTCACCGCCGTGGTCACCGCCCTGGTAGACCATGGGGAGCTGGTGCAGGTGCAGGAGGACTTCGCCGCCAACGTCGTGGTCGGCTTCGCCTGCTTCGAGGGGCGCCCCGTGGGCGTGGTCGCCAACCAGCCGCTGGTGGATGCCGGCACCCTGGACGTGGACGCCTCGGAGAAGCTGGCGCGCTTCGTCCGGTTCTGTGATGCCTTCGGCCTGCCGGTGGTGACCTTCGTGGACGTGCCCGGCTACCGTCCCGGGGCGGAGCAGGAGCACGCCGGCATCATCCGCCGCGGCGCGAAGGTGATTAACGCCTACGCCTCCGCCACGGTGCCGTTGGTAACCGTGGTCCTGCGCAAGGCCTACGGCGGCGCCTACATCGTGATGGGTTCGAAGGCGATCGGTGCGGATCTCAACTTCTGCTGGCCCGGCGCTGAGATCGCTGTGCTCGGCGCCCAGGGAGCCGTGGGGATCATTCACCGCCGCGAGCTGCGCAAGGTGCGTGAGGAGGCCGGTGAGCAGGCCGCCGCCGCCGAGCAGCAGCGCCTGGTCGACGAGTACACCGAGACGGTCATCAATCCTGACAAGGCGGTTGCCATCGGAGAGATTGACGCCGTCATCGCTCCCGAGCACACGCGCACCGTGATCGTCGACTCCCTGGCCGCCCTCGCCGATAAGCGCGACGGGCGTCGCACGCCCGCCAAGAAGCACGACAACGGCCCACTATGACCTACAGCTCCAACTCTCAGACCTCTTCACCCGACCGAACAACCGAGGACCGCATGACCACTCAGCCCACCAACCCAGATACCGTCGCCGAACGCTTAAGCGGGGGCGAGGCCTACGTACTCGCCTTCGGTGGCCAGGCCACTCCCTGGCGCACCACGCTGGAGGAACTGTCAGGACTGGATCGTGATCTCGCCACCGAGCTGGTGGCGATTGACGCCGCCGTCGCCGAGCGACTCGCTCCGGTGGCCACCGACCTGCTGACCATCACCCCGCGCGGCTCCCGCTTCTTCGACTCCTCCGGTGCGCCGGTTGCCCCGGCACCCGGGCGCGGCGGCGCGGACGGTGCGGACGTGTCCGTGCCCGGAATCCTGTTCGCCCAGCATGCGGCCCTGTCCTGCCTGCCCGGAGCCGGCATCGATCCGGTCGGCACCAGCGGCCCGGATGCTGTCATCGGCCACTCCCAGGGAGTGCTCGGCGTCGCCCTGCTCGAGGCGCTGCGCCGCGCCCGCCAGGACGGGGACGAGTCACCGGCTCCCGCCGGGGTGGTGCAGGCGCACGCCATTGCCCGTCTGATCGGTGCCGCCGCGGCCCGCACCACCGGTCGGCTCAACCTGGGCACGGTGGGGGAGACCACTCCCATGCTGTCGGTGCGGGGGGTCACCCGTGCAGTCCTCGACGGCGTTCTGGCCCAGGTGCCCGGCGCGCACGAGCTCTCCGTCGGCGTGATCAACGGGCGCCAGGCGCACATCCTGTCCGGCCGCCCCAGTGACCTGGAGCGGGTTGTCACCGCTCTGGAGGCGGCAGCCCGCCGCTCCGAGCAGGACCGCAAGGAGCGCCGTCGCGGCGGCGCCGTCCTGAACCCGATCACCGAGTTCCTGACCACGTCGGTGCCCTTCCACACGCCGCTTCTGGCGAGCGCCGTCGACGATGTGGCTGCGTGGGCTGCCCGGGCCGGGCTGGACGAGGACCTGGCCCGCAAGCTCGCCGTCGCCGTGCTGATCGACCCGGTGGACTGGCCCGCCACGGTGCATGAGGCCCTCGCCGGGGGCGAGCGCCGACTGATCCTCGACCTCGGTCCCGGGACTGTGCTCTCCCGGCTGACCGAGCCGGTCGTGGCCGGCACCGGCACCACGGTGGTGCCCGCCGGCACCTCCCAGAACATTGACGACCTCGACCGCCCGGGGGCCGCGCCGGCGCCGACGGTAGACCGGGCGCGCTTCGCGCCGCGGTTGACGCAGCTGCCCGACGGTCGCATCACCCTGGACACCGCCTTCACCCGGCTCACCGGCCGCTCCGCGATCCTGCTGGCGGGTATGACCCCCACAACTGTGGACCCGGAGATCGTCGCGGCGGCAGCCAATGCCGGCTACTGGGCGGAGCTCGCCGGCGGCGGACAGACCACCGCCAAGGTGCTGGCCGACAACCTGGAAGGCCTGGAGGAGGCCCTGGAGCCGGGCCGCACCGCCGCCTTCAACGCCATGTTCATGGACCGCTACCTGTGGAACCTGCACCTGGGTACCCAGCGTCTGCTCTCCAAGGCGCGCGCCGCCGGCGCCCCGGTGGACGGCGTCGTCATCTCGGCGGGTATTCCCGAGCTGGATGAGGCGGTCACCCTGATTAACCGCCTGCGTGGCGAGGGCTTCCCCTACGTGGCCTTCAAGCCGGGCACGGTCGACCAGATCCGGCAGGTGATCACCATCGCCATGGCGGTGCCGGACGTGCCGCTGATCATGCAGATCGAGGACGGGCACGCGGGTGGGCACCACTCGTGGGAGGACCTGGACACGATGCTCCTGGCCACCTACGACTCCATTCGCGCCGTGGACAACATCGTGCTGTGCGTCGGCGGCGGCGTCGGCGCCCCCGAGCGCGCCGCCGACTACATCACCGGGCGCTGGGCCGAGGCCTACGGCACGGCGGCGGCCCCGGTTGACGGCGTGTGCGTGGGTACCGCGGCTATGACCGCCCTGGAGGCCAAGACCAACGAGGACGTCAAGCAGCTGCTGGTGGACACGCCTGGAATCGACCCCGCCCACGAGGGCGGATGGGTTGCCTCCGGCGCCTCCGCGGGCGGTATGACCTCGGGACTGTCCCACCTGCGTGCGGACCTGTACGAGATCGACAACTCCTCCGCCCGCGCCTCTCGGCTCATTCAGGAGATCGCCGGCAACGAGGCCGCCATGACGGCCCGCCGCGAGGAGGTCATTGCGGCCCTGGCCAAGACCGCCAAGCCCTACTTCGGCGATGTCGAGCAGATGAGCTACCTGCAGTGGGCCACCCGGTACGCGCAGTTGTGCGTGGCCCCGCACGACGGCCGCCCCGCGACCCGCGCGGACTGGGCCGACGAGGGCTGGTACGACCGCTTCCTGGACCTGCTGCACCGCATTGAGGCGCGTGTGAGCGACGCCGACCACGGGGAGATCCCCACCCTGTTCGCCGGCGAGGAGGACGTCCTGGACTCCGACGCCGCGCTGGCAGCGCTGGCGGAGCGGTACCCGGCGGCCGCCACCACCATGGTGGAGCCCTCCGACGCCGCCTGGTTCGTCGACCTGTGCCGCAAGCACCCCAAGCCGGTTCCCTTCGTTCCGGTGCTCGACGCCGACATCCTGCGCTGGTGGGGCACCGACTCGCTGTGGCAGTCCCAGGACCCCCGCTACACCGCGGACCAGGTGCGCATCATTCCCGGCCCGGTGTCGGTGGCCGGCATCACTACCATCAACGAGCCCGTCGGCCACCTGCTGGGCCGCTTCGAGACGGCCGTGATCGATGCCCTGCGGGATGCCGGCGAGCAGGCGGCTCCGGCCGCCGGACGCCTGGGCGAGTCCTGCGCCCCTGGCTCGCGCCCGGTGGCCGATGCCACCGAGCTGGTGCGGGCCACGCCCCACGTGCTGTGGAACGGGCACCTGACCGTGAACCCCGCCCGGGTGCTCACCGATGACGCCTACCGGGTGGTTGCGCGTCCCGACGTCGCCGAGGACGCCTACGACCTGGACATCACCCTGGACACACACTGGGACGGCACGCCCGGCGGTGAGGGGATTCACGCCGTGCGCCGGCTGGTGGTGCCGCTGCGGCTGGCACGCGCCTGGGACGGCGCCGCCCCCTTCGTGGACCCGGGCCGTATCAGCGACACCATGAACGACCTGCTGCGCAACACTGCAGGTGTGGGCGCGGTGTCGATCACCGGTGACCTGGTGGAGCAGCTGCCCGAGGTGATCCCCCCGCAGGCCGGCGCCGTAGACGCGCTTGGGCGTGAGGCCCACCAGCCCTTCGGCACCGTTCACGCGCGCTTCACCCTGGCCGACACCCTGGGTGCGGACCACGCCGCGGTCACGGCCGCGGCCCTGCCCACCACCCTGGCCGCCGCGCCGCTCGTGCCCGACGCCCTGCTCGGCCCCTGCTGGCCAGTCGTCTACGCAGCCCTGGGCAGTGTCGTAGAGGACGGGATGCCGCTGATTGAGGGCCTGCTCGGCGCCGTCCACCTGGACCACACCATTGACCTGCGCCGTCCCCTGGCTGACCTGGTGCAGCAGGCCGGCCCCGACTGCGTGATTCAGGCCGACGGCTGGGTCGCCGGGCTGGAGGAGTCCAGCGCGGGCCGCGTCGTCGACGTGCGCCTGCAGCTGACGGACACCACCGACGGCAGCCTGGTGGCGTTCATGCGCGAGCGCTTCGCCATCCGCGGCCGCGCCTCCGGCACCGCCGTGCCCAGCTCTCCCGAGCAGGCCGGCGGCACCGGCAGGGCGACCGTCCCGGCCGCCCGCCGCCTGCTGCGCCGCATCACAGTGACGGCCCCGAGCGACATGACGGCCTTCGCCCGGGTTACCGGCGACTTCAACCCGATCCACACCAGCTACCACGCCGCGAAGGTCGCCGGCATGGACGCCCCGCTGGTGCACGGCATGTGGCTGTCCGCCACTGCGCAGCAGACGGCGGCTGCCACCGCCATCGACGGCACGCGGCACGTGCTGGCAGGCTGGACCTACACCATGCACGGCCCGGTCGAGCTGGGGGACCACGTCCAGATCAGCGTGGAGCGCACCGGCCTGGTGGTCGGCGGCGGCGTGGTCCTGGAGGTCACCTGCCGCATCGGCGACGAGGTCGTCTCCCGCGGCACCGCGGTGACCGAGCCCGAGCCGACCGCCTACGTCTACCCCGGTCAGGGCATCCAGGCCCGTGGCATGGGTCTGGACGAGATGCGCAGCTCCAAGGCCGCCCGGGAGGTGTGGGAGCGGGCGGACGCCCACACCCGTGCCGAGCTCGGCTTCTCCGTGATCGCGCTGGTGCGCGACAACCCCACGGAGATGACCGCCCGCGGCGTGACCTACCGCCACCCCGACGGCCTGCTCAACCTCACTCAGTTCACGCAGGTCGCCCTGGCCACCGTGGCCATGGCCACCACGGCGCGCCTGGCCGAGGCCGGCGCCCTGGTGGAGTCGGCCGCCTTCGCCGGCCACTCGCTGGGCGAGTACACCGCCCTGAGCGCATACGGGCGCGTCATGTCCGTGGAGACGACGATCTCGATCGTCTTCCAGCGCGGGTCCACCATGCACTCCCTGGTGCCGCGTGACGCCACCGGCGCCTCCAACTACCGGATGGGAGCCCTGCGCCCCAACCAGGCGGGCATCCCCGCCGACGCCGTGGAGGAGTACATCCGCGAGGTCTCCGAGGCCTCCGGGGAGTTCCTGCAGATCGTGAACTACAACCTCGCCGGCGTGCAGTACGCCGTCGCGGGCACCATCAAGGGCCTGGAGGCGCTTGCCGCCGATGCCCGCGAGAAGGCGGCCGCCCGGGGCGGGAAGAACCCCTTCATGTACGTGCCCGGAATTGACGTGCCCTTCCACTCGGAGGTGCTGCGTCCCGGCGTACCGGAGTTCCGGGAGCGCCTGCTGGCGCTGATTCCCGCGGACCTGGATGTGGAGCGCCTGGTGGGTCGCTACGTGCCCAACCTGGTGGCCCGTCCCTTCGCGCTGACCCGCGACTTCGCCCGTGCCATCCTGGACGTGGTCCCCTCCGAGCCGGTGCGCGAGATCCTGGACGACTGGGACCAGTGGGCCGACCGGCCCACTGAGCTTGGCCGCCAGCTGCTGGTGGAGCTGCTGGCCTGGCAGTTCGCCTCCCCGGTGCGCTGGATCGAGACGCAGGACCTGCTGCTGGACGCCCCCGAGCAGGGCGGCCTGGGCGTGGAGCACGTCGTCGAGGTCGGCCTGGCGGCCTCCCCGACGCTGGCGAACCTCGCCTCCCGCACGCTGGCTCTGCCGCGGCACGCAGGCAAGCACGTGGTGGTGCACAATGCCCGCCGCGATGAGGCCCGCGTGCTGGCCACCGACACCGATCCGGCCGCCGGGCTGGAGGAGGAGAGCTTCGAGCTGCCCGAAGCGGCCGAGGAGAGCTCGCCGACCACCGCCCCGACGGAGGAGGCCGCCGCCCCGGCGGCGCCCGCGACGGCTCCGGCCCAGCCGGAACCTGCCGCCCCCGCCGCGGCTGCTCCGGCCGCTGCCGGACCGGTTGCGGACCTGCCCTTCGGTGCGACCGACGCCCTGACGGTGCTGCTGGCCCACGCCGCCCGCATCCGTCCCGACCAGATCGCGCCCACCGACACCACTGAGTCGCTGACCAACGGTGTGTCCTCCCGCCGCAACCAGCTGCTGATGGACCTGGGTACCGAGCTGCAGCTGGCCAGCATCGACGGTGCCGCCGACGCCGATATGGGCACCCTGGCCGGCATCGTCGCCAAGGGCGCCCCCGGCTACAAGGCCTTCGGCCCCGTGCTTGCGGACGCCACCCGCACCGGGCTGGGACGGATTCTCGGCCCCTCCGGGGTGCGCGCCGGCCGCATCGCCGACCGCGTGACCGGAACCTGGGGCCTGGGTGACGGCTGGGTCTCGCACGTGACTGCGGAGATCTTCCTGGGCACTCGCGAGGGCGCCTCCATGCGCGGCGAGGACCTGGCCACGCTGGGCTCCTCGGCCCCACTGACCAACGCCGGCGCCGTGGGCGCACTCGTCGACGCCGCGGTGCAGGCGGTTGCCGCCGCCCACGGCGTGACCGTGGCCATGCCCAGCGCCGGCGGTGCCGGGGGAGCGGTCGTTGACTCCGCCGCCCTGGATGCCTTCTCCGCGCAGGTCACTGGCGCAGACGGAGTCCTGGCCACTACGGCCCGCACTCTCCTGGATGCGCTCGGCCTGGCGGACAAGACGAGTGTGCCCGCCGACGCCGGTGACGAGGCGGCCGCCGCCCGCGCCGCCGTCGAAGCGATCGACGCCGAACTCGGCTCCGGCTGGATCAAGTCCGTGACCCCGGCATTCTCAGCGGACCGCGCCGTCCTCATTGACGACCGCTGGGCCTCCGCACGCGAGGACCTGGCCCGCCTGGGCAACGGGGAAATGGACCTGGAAGAGGCGAAGAGCCTCCTGGCTCCGCAGCGCTTCACCGGCCTGGGCTCGGCGGTCGCCGATCAGGCCGCCTGGTGGGGGCGCCAGCTGCGCGCGGCCGGCACGGCCGCGGACTTGGCCGAGCGCGCCGAGATCGCCGAGGCCATCGCCGCCGCGGCCGCGCAGAAGCCGACCGCCTCAGCGGCCGGCGTGCGCTGGGCAGATGACGTGGCGGTGGTCACCGGGGTGGCCCCCGGATCGATCGCGGCCGCCGTGGTCGGCGAGCTGCTGGCGGGTGGTGCCACCGTCGTGGCCACCAGCTCCCGCCTGACGCACGAGCGGCTGGCCTTCGCCACCAGCCTGTACCGCGAGCACGCCTCCGCCGACGCCCGCCTGTGGATTGTGCCCGCCAACCTGGCCTCCTACCGGGACGTGGATGCCCTGGCCGACTGGATCGGCAACGACCAGGTGGTCACCTCGGGCGGATCGACCAAGCTGGTCAAGGAGGCTCTGGTACCGACGCTGCTGTTCCCCTTCGCGGCGCCGCGTGTGGTCGGCACCCTGGCCGACGCCGGCCCGGCCGCCGAGTCTCAGACCCGTCTGCTGCTTTGGAGCGTTGAGCGCACCATCGCCGCGCTGTCTGCCATCGGCACCGACACCCACGTGGACCACCGTCTGCACGTGGTGCTGCCGGGCTCGCCCAACCGCGGCACCTTCGGTGGCGACGGCGCGTACGGCGAGGTCAAGTCTGCCCTGGATGCGGTGGTGAACCGCTGGCGGGCGGAGAAGAACTGGTCCGGGCGCGTCACGCTGGCCCACCCGCGCATCGGCTGGGTGCGAGGCACCGGCCTGATGGGTGGCAATGACCCGCTGGTGGAGGCCGTCGAGGCCGCCGGTGTGCGCACCTGGTCCACCCAGGAGATTGCCGCCGAGCTCGTTGAGCTGTGCACCACGCAGGTGCGTGGCCGCGCCGCGCAGGCGCCCGTGCAGGCCGACCTGACCGGTGGCCTGGGGGATGACGTGGACCTGGTGGCACTGCGTGAGAGCGCGCGTGCCGCTGCCCCCGCGCCGCAGCCGGAGCCTGAGCCGCAGGCCACGATCAAGGCGCTGCCCACCCCGCACGTGCCCACCCAGCCCACCGCGCCCGACTGGGGTGAGGTGGACGCCGAACTGGACGACCTGGTGGTGGTCGTGTCCACCGGCGAGGTCTCGACCTGGGGCTCGGGCCGCACCCGCCGCGAGGCGGAGCTGGGCATGACCGTCGGGGACGACGTGGAGCTGACCGCTGCGGGCGTGCTGGAGCTCGCCTGGGGCATGGGCCTGCTGACCTGGCAGGACAGCCCCAAGGCCGGCTGGTACGACACCGATGGGGAGTTCGTCGACGAGTCCGACATCCACGCGCGCTACCGGGACGAGGTCGTCGCCCGCTGCGGTATCCGCGAGTTCGTTGACGACGGTGTGATCGCCACGGAGGGCCCGGAGGAGGTCGCCGTCTACCTCGACCACGACATCACCCTGACCGTGGCAGATGAGGCGACCGCCCGCACCATTGAGGTCACCGACCCCGAGCACACGCTGGTGGCACCGGAGCTGGTGGGCGGCGCCCCCACGGGGGAGTGGACCGTCACCCGCCTGGCCGGCTCGCTGGCCCGGGTGCCGCGCCGCGCCACGCTGTCGCGCACGGTCGGCGGCCAGTTCCCGGTCGACTTCGACCCGGAGCGCTGGGGCATCCCCGCATCCATGGCACAGGGCATGGACACCATCGCCGCCTGGAACCTGGTCACCGCTGTGGACGCGTTCCTGTCCGCCGGATTCTCCCCGGCGGAGCTGCTGGCGGCGGTGCACCCCTCCGACGTGGCCTCCACGCAGGGCACCGGCTTCGGCGGCATGGAGTCCATGCGCAAGATGTTCGTGGGCCGGTTCCTGGATGAGGAGCGCCCCAGCGACATCCTGCAGGAGGCGCTGCCCAACGTGGTGGCCGCGCACGTGATGCAGTCCTACATCGGTGGCTACGGCTCCATGGTGCAGCCGGTGTCGGCCTGCGCCACCGCCGCGGTGTCCATCGAGGAGGGCTGGGACAAGATCGCACTCGGCAAGGCCGACGTGGTGGTGGCCGGCGCCATCGACGACATCTCGATCGAGTCGGTGGTGGGCTTCGGCAACATGAACGCCACCGCCGAGGCTGCGGCCATGTACGCCAAGGGCATCTCCGCCCGCCACTTCTCCCGCGCCAACGACCGCCGCCGCAGCGGTTTCGTGGAGGCCGAGGGCGGCGGCACGGTGATCCTGGCGCGCGGCTCGGTAGCGGCCCGCCTGGGGCTGCCGGTGGCCGGCGTGATCGGCTTCGTCTCCTCCTACGCCGACGGCGCCCACACCTCCATCCCCGCCCCCGGGCTGGGAGCGCTCGGTGCGGGACGCGGCGGCAAGGACTCCCGCCTGGCCAGGGCCCTGGCCAAGCTGGGTGTGGAGCCCGACGACATCGCCGTGGTGTCCAAGCACGACACCTCCACGGGCGCCAACGACCCCAACGAGTCCGAGCTGCACACGCGCCTGGCGCGCGCGCTCGGCCGCACCGAGGGCAACCCGCTGGTGGCCGTCTCCCAGAAGACGATCACCGGGCATGCCAAGGGCGGTGCCGCCGTGTTCCAGGTGGCGGGCCTGGCCGAGATCCTCGCGACCGGTGTGGCTCCCGGCAACACCAGCCTCGACGTGGTTGACGCCCCGCTCGAGAAGGACGCCTTCTGGGTATGGCCGCGCACTCCTATCCGGGTGGCGGGCCGCGGCGGCGCGGACGGGCGCACCCCGGGTGCGGGTCCGGTGCGTGCCGGCCTGCTCACCAGCCTCGGATTCGGGCACGTGTCCGGTCTGATCGCCCTGGTGCACCCCGGTGCCTTCGAGGCGGCCCTGCGCGCGCAGAGTGGTCAGGAGGCCGTGGACGCCTGGGTGGCCTCCGCCAACCGGCGCCTGGCCGCCGGCACCCGGCAGCGCCGTGCCGGCATGATCGGCAGGGCCACGCTGTTCGAGCAGATCGACGGCCGCCGCCTGGGCGAGGAGCGTAAGGGTCGTGACCCGCATGAGGTTGAGGCCGCCATGCTGCTGGATCCGGAGGCCCGCCTCGGTGCCGACGGTGTCTACCACACCGGCGAGCGCGCCTGACATCGCGAAACCGGCACAAG
>NZ_PIZD01000004.1:57938-82732 GCF_010365615.1 Actinomyces sp. 565 | reverse complement strand
TGGCCCCGGGAGCTACGGCTCCCGGGGCCACCGCGCCGTCGGGCTCTCGGGGCTGTCGGCACGAATGTGCGCGCGGCTCGGACTTATCGCGGCCCGTAGGCCCGCTCGGCCCGCCAGTTCTATACGGGGCAGGGATTCTTCTAGACGTCCGGTCTTTGCGGCTATCCCGGAGCCTTACTTGTGGCGCCGGGAGCGGGGCCTCACCGTGCGGTGGCGTTTCCTGCGGGGTTCGTGCTCATGGTGGTCTGTGTATTGACAGTTCGTACCTATGGTTGACGGTTCGCACCTTTGCACCGACGATTCGTACTTTTATGCGACGGTTCGGCACCTAGATGTACGTACCGTCGTCAGAAAGTACGAATCGCAGACCAGAAGGTACGAACCGTCACAATGTGTGCCGAATCGGCGGCCAGAATGTACGAGCCCCCACGCGAAGGTAGTGCGTTGTTTCCACAGCTTTGGGAACCTTGAGGTCATGGCTTCTAGGACGCCCGAGGCACCGCGGCCAAGCCCCCGGCGCGCGCTCGGCATTGCGAGCACGCAGGCCACTACATTCGACTCGGATTCCAAGCAGTTCCGGGTTCGGACGCACTGTGGCGCGGTGTGCTGCCCGTGGTCACCATGCGCCGGCCCGCCGGATGGTGCGAGATACTGGAGCCATGCGCCAGCCCAGCCCGCCCCAGGTCCCTGAGGTGAAGGGCGTGCTCGGCGTTGGGGTGGACCTCGTGCACGTCCCCGGCCTGGCCGAGCAGTTGGAACAGCCGGGCACTGTTTTCGCCGAGCGGACCTTCACCCCTCGCGAGCTGCGCGACGTCGCCCGCCGCGCCGACGCCACCGGCTCGGCGCAGGCCGAGCACCTGGCCGGGCGCTGGGCCGCGAAGGAGGCCTTCATCAAGGCCTGGTCCCAGGCAGCCAATGTCCACGCCGGCCGGGCGGTGGCACCGCAGCTGCCCGCGGAGACGGTCGACTGGCGGGAGATCGAAACTGTTACAGACCGCTGGGGGCGTCCCTCGCTGCGCCTGACCGGGGCCATTGCCGCCCATGTGGCCGGCTCCCTGGGCGCAGGCGCAGCAGCCCCGGAGCGCTGGCCCGTGTCCCTGACTCACGACGGCGACTGGGCTGCCGCTGTCGTGCTGTGCACCCGCCGCTGAGTGCAGTCTCTGAGTACAGTCTCTGAATACAGTCGCTGACTAGGCGTCACTGGGTGCGCGTCACTGCCCAGCCCGCGGCACCTGTCCTCTGGCAGCAGGGCGGTATGTGCGGGACCGGTCGGCCCGGTCACGTACCGAAGCGGACGCTGTACCCGGTCTCGGCCGTGACCGGCGCCTCATTCGCGGTACAGTCCTGTCATGAAGAAGTTGATCAACTCCGTCGAAGGGGTAGTGACCGACGCGCTGGCCGGGATGGCCGCGGCACACCCCGACAGCCTGCGGGTCGACATCGACCGGCACATCGTCTATCGCGCCGTCCCCAAGGACGAGGGCAAGGTAGCCATTGTCTCCGGAGGCGGCAGCGGCCACGAGCCGCTCCACGGTGGCTTCGTCGGAGCCGGCATGCTTGATGCCGCCTGCGCCGGCGAGATCTTCACCTCGCCGGTACCCGACCAGGTCTCCGCGGCCACCGCCGAGGTCGACCGGGGCGCGGGCGTACTGCACATCGTGAAGAACTACACCGGTGACGTCATGAACTTTGACATGGCCGCCGAGCTGGTCGCCGCCGAGTCGGGTATCGAGGTCGCCACCGTGGTCACTGCTGATGACGTGGCGGTGGAGGACTCCCTCTACACCGCCGGCCGCCGGGGCGTGGGCGTAACCGTGATCGTGGAGAAGATCGCCGGAGCGGCTGCGGAGGAGGGCCGTTCGCTCGCCGACGTCGCCGCCGTGGCCAGGCGCACCTCCGAGGCAGGCCGCTCCATGGGCGTCGCCCTCACCTCCTGCACGGTCCCAGCCAACGGAAAGCCTTCCTTCGATCTACCTGATGATGAGATCGAGATCGGCATCGGCATCCACGGCGAGCCCGGCCGGCACCGGGAGAAGATCGCGCCCGCCTCGCAGATCGCCGCCCGCCTGACTGAGCCCGTCATGAACGAGCTTCCCGAAGGCGACGGTACCGGGGTGATCGCCTTCCTCAACGGGATGGGTGCCACTCCGCTGCTGGAGCTCTACCTCATGTACGGGGAGGTCGCCAAGATTCTTGACCGCGCCGGCGTCAAGGTTGAGCGTTCCCTGGTGGGCAACTACATCACCAGCCTCGACATGGCAGGCTGCTCCCTCACGCTCGTGCGCGCCGACGCGGAGCTGCTGCGCCTGTGGGACGCCCCGGTAAACACGCCCGGACTACGTTGGGGGATCTGAGAATATGACCGTGAACGCACCAACCCCCCTGACCGCGCTTCGCGCAGCCGACGTCGCCGCCTGGATCCGCCGTACTAGCCAGTTGATCTCCGCCCACGCCGATGAGCTGACCGCCCTGGATGCGGCTATCGGCGACGCCGACCACGGCGCGAACATGAAACGTGGTCTTGCCGCCGCGGTAGAGGCGCTGCCCGAGCAGCCGGAGACCCCGGCGGCGGTGCTCAAGCAGACCGCCATGGCACTGATCTCTAAGGTCGGCGGAGCCGCCGGCCCGCTGTACGGCACGTTCTTCCTGCGCATGTCCACCGCCTGCGCCGGCCAGCAGTCCCTGGACGTGGCCGCCCTGGCGGAGGCCGTGGCCGCCGGGATCGGCGGCATTGTGCAGCGCGGTAACGCCGAGTCCGGCGACAAGACCATGATCGACGCCTGGAATCCTGCCTTGAGCGCTTTGCGTACCGGTGCAGCGGCACCCGCCCCGGCGGAGACCGGTTCAGCCTTGGCGGCCGCAGTCGAGCAGGCAGCGGCCGCTGCGGATGCGGGCCGCGCGGCCACCGCGCCCATGCTGGCGAAGAAAGGGCGCGCCTCCTACCTGGGGGAGCGGTCGGTCGGCCACGTCGACCCCGGCGCCGCCTCCACCGCCCTGATCATGCAGGCGCTTGCCGACGTCGTCTCCGGAACCGCGGCGGACGCCGCATGACGGGCATCGTCGTCGTCTCCCATTCGCGCCCGCTCGCAGACGCCGCGGTGGCGCTCGCAACAGCTCTGATTCCGGGCCTGGACGCGCCGCTGGAGGTGGCGGCGGGACTACCCGACGGCACCCTGGGCACTGACGCCACCGAGATCATGGCGGCGATCGAGCGTGCCGACGACGGAAGTGGGGTGGTGGTCCTGGCAGACCTGGGCAGTGGTGTGCTCAGCGCGCAGATGGCCCTGGAGCTGCTGGAACCGGAACTGGCCGCGCGCGTGCGGCTCTCCGGCGGTGCCCTGGTGGAGGGACTGGTCGCCGCGTACGCGGCCGCCGGCACCGGTAAGGCCCCCGAAGTGGTACTCGCCGACGCCGACGCCGCGGCCTCGCTTAAACTGCGGCAGGTTGTAGGCCCCCCACCCCCGTAGGAGAATCATGACCGAGACAACCTTCCAAGCCATCTCCATGATCATCTACTTCGTCGGAATGGTGGCGATCGGCTGGTGGGCGTACGGTCATAACGACTCCTTGGACGACTACATGCTGGCGGACCGCGGGCTCGGGCCCGCGGTCACCGCACTGTCCGCAGGCGCCTCCGACATGTCCGGCTGGCTGCTGATGGGGCTGCCGGGCGCGTTATATGCCGGCGGGTTGGTGGAGGCATGGATCGCCGTCGGGCTGACGGCGGGCGCCTGGCTGAACTGGCGGTACGTGGCGCCCCGGCTGCGCTCCTATACGGAGGTCGCTCACGACTCCATCACGATTCCCAGCTTCCTGGACAACCGCCTGCACGACGACCGGCACCTGCTGCGTTGGGCCAGTGGCGGCGTAATCGTCGTGTTCTTCACCTTCTACGTCTCCTCCGGCATGGTTTCCGGCGGCACGTTCTTCGAGTCGTCCTTCGGGATGGAGTACCGGCTCGGGCTGACGCTGGTTGCCGCCATCACGGTGATGTACACGCTGGTCGGCGGATTCCTGGCGGTGTCATACACGGACTTGGTGCAGGGCATCATGATGGTCACCGCGCTTGTTGCCGTGCCCATTGTGGGAGTGATCCGGCTCGGCGGGCTCGGACCGGCCCTGCACGCGGTCAGCGAGGTTGACCCGCACTACTGGGCGGTGCTGGGCCCCACCACCTCCGTGATTGGAATCGTCTCCTCCCTAGCCTGGGGCCTGGGCTACTTCGGGCAACCGCACATCATCGTGCGCTTCATGGCTCTGCGCAGCCCCCAGGAGGCGCTCTCCGGGCGCCGCATCGGGATCGGGTGGATGCTGTTCGCCGTCGCCGGCGCCGCCGCCACCGCCATCGTCGGGGTAGCCATCTTCCAGCGCGACGGGGGCGCGTTGGCCAACCCGGAGACCGTGTTCATCGCCCTGGGCCAGCTCTTGTTCCACCCGTTTATCGCCGGATTCATGCTGGCCGCCATCCTGGCTGCGATCATGTCCACCATCTCCAGCCAGCTGCTGGTCACCTCCTCCGCCCTGATCGAGGACCTGTACCGGCACGTATTCCGCCGGCAGGTCTCGCAGCGCCGCCTGGTCATGTACTCCCGCTTCGCCGTACTGGCCGTAGCCGTGATCGCCGCCGCAATGGCGTGGACGCCCAATGACACGATCCTGGCGCTGGTCGCCTTCGCGTGGGCGGGCTTCGGCGCCTCATTCGGCCCTACAGTCCTGCTGTGCCTGTACTGGAAGCGGCTGACTGCCACGGGCGCATTCGTCGGGATTCTCGCCGGCGCCGCGGTGGTAATGGTGTGGGGCAATGTCTCCGGCGGTCCCGGCGGCATCTTCGACCTGTACGAGCTCGCCCCCGGCTTCGCCGCCAATGCCCTGGCAGCCTGGCTGGTCTCGCGGGCGGGGCATCCCGATGCGGCGGTTGCCGACGAGTTCGAGGCCGCGGTGGCCGCCGCCCGCTGACACCCGCCGGACTGGGGGCCCGGCCTGCGCGTACCGAACCGGAGTATCCTGGTGGTGCTCAAGGGAGAGAACGCTATGAAGATCGTCCGCCGTCCAGCCGTCGCCGGAAGCTTCTACCCCGGGGACGACCGCGCCCTGAAACGCGCGCTCGCCGACCTGCTCACCCAGGAACGCACCCAATTGCCTGGGCACGTGACTGTGCCCAAGGCCCTCGTTGTCCCGCACGCCGGCTACATCTACTCCGGCCCCATGGCGGCGCGCGCCTACGCGCGCCTGGAGGCAGGCCGGGGGCGCATCACCCGAGTGGTGCTGCTCGGCCCCACCCACCGAGTGCCGGTGCGCGGGCTGGCCCTGCCTGGCGCGGACCAGCTGGCCACGCCCCTGGGAGTGCTGGAGGCTGACGCTGCCGGCTGCGCCCAGGCAGCCACCCTGCCCGGGGTGAGCACCGCGCCGGAGGTACACGCCCAGGAGCACTCCCTGGAGGTGCAGCTGCCCTTCATCCAGACGGTGCTCGGCGATGTAACAGTGGTGCCACTGGCGGCCGGCGACGCCTCGGCCCGCACCGTTGCCGACGTGATCAGTGCACTGTGGGGCGGGCCGGAGACCGTCATCATCATCTCCTCCGACCTGTCCCACTACCTGCCGCAGGACCTGGCAATAGCGGTTGACACGGAGACCGTTGCGCGCATCCTGGCACTGGACTCCACCATCCCGCACGACCGCGCCTGCGGCGCCACCCCGTTGAACGGCATGCTTCTGGCCGCGCAGGAGCACGGCATGCGCGCCGAACTGCTGGGGCGGTGCACATCGGCCGACACCGCCGGTAACCCGGACCGGGTGGTCGGCTACTGCGCCGTCGCCCTCCACGAGGCGCCCACCGCAGGGGACGAACCTGCCGTCACCGTGGCAGCCGCGGATACACAGGCGACCGAGCCGCCCGCCGACGCCGGAGACACGCTGCTGCCGCTGGCACGCCGGGCGATCGCCCGCGCCGTGGGCGCCGAGGCCGGCGATCCCGCCGAGTTGCCGGCGGGGGAGGGGCCCAACTGGCTGGATCGTCCCGGTGCCGCCTTCGTAACCCTGCGCAGCGCGGACGGCTCTCTGCGCGGCTGCATCGGCTCGCTGGAGGCGCGCCGACCGCTTGGCGAGGACGTCGTGGCTAACGCCGTTGCCGCCGCCCTGCGCGACCCGCGGTTTCCGCCCGTCACGGCCACGGAGCTGCCGGCCCTGAGCCTGGAGGTGTCGGTGCTGAGTACGCCGGAACGCCTGGAGGTCCATGAGGAGCAGGAGCTGCTCCGCCGCCTGCGCCCCGGCGTCGACGGCGTAGTGCTGTCGCTGGGGGCCCGGCGCGCCACCTTCCTGCCGCAGGTATGGGATGAGCTGCCCGACCCGGCCGAATTCCTGCGCCGGCTCAAGCGCAAGGCCGGCTGGCCCGCCGGATTCTGGGATGCGGAACTGGTCGCGGAGACCTACCGGGTCCGCGCCTGGGAGGAGTCATGACCGCCTCCGCCCCGCCCATCTCCCGGCCGGGCACCGCAGGTGGGGACGCCGGCTACACGGCCCGCTGGTGGCACCCGCTGCCGGACGGGCGGCTGCAGTGCGACCTGTGCCCGCGGCACCGCCGCCTGCGGGAGGGACAGCGCGGCTTCTGCTTCGTGCGGCGGCGCAACGGGGAGCGGATTGTGCTGACCGCCTATGGCCGGTCCACGGGTGTGTGCCTGGACCCGGTTGAGAAGAAGCCGCTGAACCACGTCCACCCCGGCAGTTCAGTGCTGTCCTTCGGCACCGCAGGCTGCAACCTGTCGTGCAAGTTCTGTCAGAACTGGGAGATCTCCACAGCCCGCTCCACCGAGGTGCTGAGCGTGGACGCCCCACCGGACCGCATCGCCGATCAGGCCGCCCGGTTGGGTGCCCGCGCCGTCGCCTTCACCTACAACGACCCGGTGGTCTTCGCCGAGTACGCCATTGACACTGCCCGCGCCTGCCACGAGCGCGGGCTGCTGGCCTACGCGGTCAGCGCCGGGTGGATCTGCGACCAGCCGGCGCTGGAGCTGTTCGGCGCCGTCGACGCCGCGAACATTGACCTCAAGGGCTTCACCGAGAACTTCTACCGGAAGGTCACCGGCGCGCGGCTGCGGGACGTGCAGGACACGCTGGTGCGCGTGCGCGAGCGCACCACTGCCTGGCTGGAGCTGACCACGCTGCTCATCCCGGGCCTGAACGACTCGCCCGAGGAGGTCGGTCGGCTCGCCGCCTGGGTGGTTAGCGCACTTGGTGCGGACACGCCGCTGCACCTGACGGCCTTCCATCCCGCCCACCGCATGCTGGACCGGCCGCCTACGCCGGTGGCGACCCTGCGCCGGGCCCGCCGCGCGGCGCTGGACGCGGGGCTGCGCTTCGTGTACCTCGGCAATGTGCGTAGCGGGGAGGGCGCGACGACCCTGTGCCCGGGCTGCGGGCAGGCGGTTATCGCTCGCCATGGCTACACGGTGGAGACCTACGAGCTGGATACGGCGGGTTGCTGCCGGCACTGCGGGCGGCGGCTGCCCGGCCTGTTCGACGCCGACGACCCCGGCGGCGGAGCGGCAGCATTCCCGTGGCGCCTGGCCCCGACGGAATGGTGAGCAGCGGCGAACACGTCCACGGTCCGCGTCCTGGTGCACTTAGCCGCGTATGTGCAAAAGACTTCGGAGTGGTGAGCGGGGTTGCCGCTGCCGTCACCAGCCGCTAATGTCGGAGATGCATACAACGTGCTCCGGGGTCGGTGAAAGCCCGAACCGGCGGTGACAGTCCGCGACCCGACCGCATCCACCCGCAGGGTGGGCGCGGTCGGCTGAGCCGGTGGAATTCCGGTACCGACGGTTAAAGTCCGGATGGGAGGAGACACGTGGCGCGCGTCCGGCGTCGGCGGATCGTGGTGCGCTCCCATGCGGGCGCATCCCGGCTGTAGGCAGGGGCCCGCGCCGTGCGGCGCTACGCGCGTACCGCCCGTCACCCCGGAGTGCCCCGGGGTGGGTGCTCCGGGGGAGCCGGAGAGGACACTGTGCATGACGAGCGCCACCGTCGCCAGCATCGGCCTCGGCGTGGCCGAACGCGAGGCCGCCCGCGCGCCGCGGAGCCCGCACATCGGATCGCCCTGCCTGCTGCGACCGTTGCTGAGCCCGCCCGTGACGCTTGGGGCCATGCTGCTGCTGGCCTGGTGGGCGATTACCCGCGCCGGACTGATCCCGCCGGTCTTCCTGCCCGGCCCCCTCGACGTCGCCCGCCGCCTGGTGCTCGCCTTCACCCAGGGCGGCCTGGCCGGATACGCCTGGGTGACCCTGCGGGAGGCGCTGCTCGGCTGCCTGGCCGCCGCCGCCCTATCGCTGCCCCTGGCCTGGACCCTGTACCGCTCCCGCCGCTTCTCCCGCGCCGTCCTGCCGTATGTGGCGGCGTCCCAGGCAGTTCCAGCCATCGCCATTGCCCCGCTACTGGTGGTGTGGATCGGCTACGGGACGGTGCCGACCGTGGTCCTGTGCGTGCTCATGGTCTTCTTCCCCATCACCGTCACGGTCCTGCTGGGCCTGCGTGGACTGGATACCGATGTCATTGACGCCGCCCGCCTGGACGGCGCCCACGGAGTGAGCATGCTCATTTACATGGAGCTGCCCATGGCGCTGCCCTCGATCCTCTCCGGCCTGCGCACCGGCTTCACCCTGTCCGTCACCGGCGCCGTGATCGGCGAGATGACTATGGGCGGGGAGGGCCTGGGCATGGTGCTCGCCTCCCAGCGCCAGACGGTCGATACCACCGGGCTGTTCTCCACCATCGTGGTGCTTTGCGTCATCGCCACCACCATCCACTGGGTGCTGCACGAGCTGGAGCGGCGCAGCCGCGTCGTCGCCTCGATGCGGGGGCGCCGCGCCACCTGAGCCGGCACCACCGGCCCCCTCGCGCAAACACCCACCGACCGATTCCCTCTGTTTTGCCCGTCCGAATCTTCTAACCGCCGCACGGCACCGAAAGGAACCTCATGCCCGCTCTTACCCCGCGCCCGGCTCCGAGCCGCCGCACAGTTCTGACCGCCATGGGTGCGGGCGCCGTAGGCCTGCTCGCCGCCTGCGCCTCGGGCAGCGGCGCCCGGAGCTCCAACGTCTCCGCCTCCGCCGACGCCTCCGGGCTGGTGATCGGCATGACCTACACCCCGAACGTGCAGTTCGCGCCCTTCTACCTGGCGCTGGCCGACGGCGAGTACGCGCCGGGCGTCTCCCTGCGCCACCATGGGGAGCAGGAGGGACAGTTCGACGCCCTGCTGGCCGGGACCGAGCACGTGGTGGTGGCGGGCGGTGACGAGGCCATCGTGGCCGCGTCCAATGGCAATGAGCTGGTCATCATCGGCGGCTACTACCAGCGCTACCCGGGCTGCATCATCGTCCCCGAGGAGTCCGACGTCACCGAGCTGGCCGACCTGGCCGGCAAGACGATCGGCACCCCCGGAAAAACGGGGGAGACCTGGTACTCGGTGCTAGTGGCATTGTCCTCCGCAGGGCTGAGCGAGGACGACGTCGACGTGCAGGAGATCGGCTACACCCAGCAGGCCGCCCTCTCCAGCGGCAAGGTCGACGCGATCGCCGGATTCTCCAACAACGACGCCGTCCAAATCTCCCAGAACGGCACCCCGGTGCGGGTGCTCGCCATCGGCGAGGAGGTGCCGCTGCTGGGCGCCTCCCTGATCACCACCCCGCAGGTGCTCGCCGACCGCCGCGGCGAGCTGGAGGCGGCAGTTGCGGCCTCCGCAGTCGGGATGACCAAGTTCGTGGATGACCCCGATGCCGCCGTGGCGGCCACCAAGGAGTACGTGCCCGACCTGGTCGACTCCACGCAGGCGGACAATGCGCGCGAGGTGGCCGTGGCCACGGGTGAGCTGGTGCGTCCCAGCGAGAACACGGTGGTGGGCGCGCTGGTGCCCGAGCAGGTGGGGGAGACCATCGACTTCCTCGCCGACCGCGGCCTGCTCGGCGAGACCACCGTGACCTCAGACGCCGTCTGCGACCCGCTGCTCACTGCCTGACCCAGCGCCCGGTGGGATCCTGGCGGGGCTTACAGTCGGCAGGCCACCAGGGAGGACACGAGGATGGCGCGCGCCCCGATTGCGTAGAGCTCATCCATGACGCGGTTGGCGTCCTTGCGGGGCACCATCGCCCGCACCGCCACCCAGTCGGGGTTCTGCAGCGGCGAGACGGTGGGGGACTCAATGCCGGGGGTGATCTCGCTGGCCAGGTGCATCCGGTTCATGGGGATGTCATAGTCCACCAGCACGTAGGAGCGGGCCCGCAGCACCCCCTCCAGGCGGCGTACGAGCGTGGCCAGGCCGGGCTCGTCGCGGTACTGCTCGGTGGTGATCAGCACCGCCTCGCTGGCCAGGATCGGCTCCCCGAAGGTCTCCAGGCCCGCGGCCCGCAGGGTCGACCCGGTCTCGACAACGTCGGCGATCAGGTCCGCCACCCCCAGCTGCACGGAGGACTCCACGGCACCGTCCAGGTGCACGGTCTGGGCGTTGATCCCCTGCTCCGCCAGGAAGTTGCGCACCAACACGTCGTAGGAGGTCGCCACGCGCTTGCCCTCGATATCACCAAGCGCGCTCATGGTGCCTGCGGGCGCGGCGAAGCGGAACGTGGAGCGGGCAAAGCCGAGCGGCAGGTGCTCAATCGCCTCCACGCCCGAGTCCAGCAGCAGGTCGCGGCCGGTGACACCGGCGTGGACGGTGCCCTGGCCGACGTAGACGGCGATGTCGCGCGGGCGCAGGAAGAACAGCTCGACCTGGTTGGCGTCGTCGACCAGGACGAGCTCCCTACCGGAGCGGCGGGTGCGGTAGCCCGCCTCGGCGAGCATGGTGGTGGCGGGCTCGGACAGGGAGCCCTTATTGGGCACGGCGATGCGCAGCACGTTGTTCCTTGACTGTGTAGTGGAGCTTGAAAGCGTGGTCAGTGGGGGTGATGGATCATGCGGGGCCCGGCGTACCCTGGCCTCACAGGTAGCGGTAAACGTCCTCGAGCGTGTAGCCCTTGGCCAGCATCATCACCTGGGCGTGGTACAGCAGCTGGCTGAGTTCCTCGCAGGCCGCCGCGTCAGACTCGTGCTCACAGGCCATCCACGCCTCGGCGGCCTCCTCCACCAGCTTCTTGCCGATGAAGTGCACGCCGCGGTCCAGCTCCTCAACCGTGCCGGAACCGGCAGGGCGAGAAGCGGCCTTGTCCTGCAGCTCGGCGAATAGGTCCTCAAAGGTCTTCATGGGCCCAGCGTAGTGCAGCCCCGCCACGGGCACGCACCGCGCTCAATCCTGCGGGACGCGCCCGGCGGGCTCGTATACCAGTCGGGCTGCGTGACGGCCGGCGGCGGCCGCCGCCAGGAAGGCAGCCTCGTCCTGATCGAGCCCGCGGCCCATGGTGCTCAGCCGCACCCCGGTCGCCTGCTGCATGTCTGCCAGCGCCTGATACAGGCCCCCAACCGCCACCTTCACCAAGCGGTGCGCGGCCCCCAGCTCGCGGGGACCGCACAGGGCGGCGGCCTGCTCGGCGATCCGCGTCCCCAGTGCGCCGGGCAGCTCGGGCACGACGACGTCGGCGGCCGCCATTGCCACGCGCCCGTAGGCGGTGATCGAATGATGAGAGACTCCCCGGTGTCGCAGGCGGGCGTCCGCCTGCGACACCCGCAGGCAGGCGACCGGCCGACCGCCCAGTGCCGCTGCGGCGTTCACGGCGTCACCACAGGCGACCCCGGAGAAGCCCCAGGGCGTATCCGTACCCAGGTTGCCAGGTCCCTGGGTGACGACGATCACGTCCGCTTCCAGCACGAGGCGGGCGGCCAGTAGGCCGTTGTGGATGCTCACCGCCTCCAGGTCCCCGCCCCACGACTGGCCGACGCTGACGGTGCCGACGAGCACCCCGGCCGCCTGTAACCCGGCAACCGAGCGCGAGTAGGGCAGCGGCAGCGCGCCCCCGTCAGTCATCACGTACGCCACTCGGAGGGGCGGCGCCGCCGCATCGGGGCCCGCGCCCGGAGAGAAGCGCTCAGGGAACGGGTCAAGCGCCGGGTCAAGATCCGGGCGTAGCAGCCCGGCCAGGATGGCGGGCAGGGAGGAATGCAGATCGGCGATCACCACCGGCGCGCCGGCCAGCGTCAGCGCGTCAATAGGGGCCGACAGCCGCGAGTGAAGCGGGGTGTTCTGCTCATCCACGCCGGTAACCATGACCTGGTCGGGCATGTAACGTGCCTTGACCAGGTGACCGCCCGGCTCCGGATCCGCCGGCAGTATGCCGGGCCGCGCAGTGACCATGCCGTGCCCCCCGGTGCCCAGGCCACGGGCCAGGGCGGACACCTCCAGGCGTACCCACTCCCCGGGCTCCGGCAGCCCGGTCACGGACTCGTAGGCGATCGCCCGGCACGGCTCGCCGGCGCCCAGCACGGCAGCACCCGGCGGGGCCGAGACGATGCGCACCTCCAGCTCGGCACAGCGCCTCCCGGACTGCCCCCAGACCTCCCGCACCGCGAGCACGTCCCCGTCACGCCACATCATGGAACCACCCTAAGGCACCCGGGTGTTCCGATCGCTGCGGACCCGCGCTGCGCATACGCTGGCCCCGTGTCCGAACCCGCGCCGCGCCCCGAGCCCATGGCCATCCCCACCGAGGAGCGCCAGGTCAACCTGTTGCTGGCGCTGCGCAACACCGCCTCCGGTATGACCAAGGCACAGATCATCGGGTCGGTTGCCGGATACGATCCCGAGGGCGGCAGCTCAGCCGACCGCATGTTCGAACGGGACAAGGACGTGCTGCGGGAACTGGGCATCGACATCACCACCACCGGGCAGGCGGACCAGGCGCGCTACCGCATCACCGAGGCCGATTACGCGCTGCCTGACCTGACACTGACCGCGCAGCAGGCCGCCGCCGTGGAGCTGGCAGCCTCAGCCTGGCGCTCCGGGGCCCTGACCCCCGCCGCCCGCCATGCGCTGACGAAGATCCGGGCCGTGGCCGGCGTCGACGACGCCGCCGACTCACTGCCGGACCTGAGCATCGACCTGGGCAGTGATGTCTCCGGCGGGCAGGTTCCCGCGGAACTGGCCACCGCCGTCCGGGAACGGCGTCGGGTGAGCTTCGAATACGCCTCCGCCAACTCCGGGCGGGTGAGTGCCCGCATAGTAGAGCCGCACCGGATGCGCATGAGTGAAGGCGCCTGGTACCTGGACGGACTGGACCGGGCCTCCGGGCAGCAGCGCACGTTCCGTCTGGCCCGTGTGGTCGGACCGGTGTCCGTGGTATCCGGAGCCGGGGCCTTTCCCGCGCCCGAAATCACCGCACCCGTCACGGCGCAGGCGCTGATCGCGGTTGCGCCCGGACGCGCCCTGCAGCTGCGCTCGCGCGCGCTAGTGAGCTACAGCGCCGCCGAGCTGGCGGACGGCCCAGCACCGCGAGAGCTGCCCGCAGTGCCCGGACAACGACTTGGGGACCTGGCCCGGCGCCTTCCCCAGCAGTGGGACATAATCAATGTCACGTTCACTGATCGCTTCGCCTTCGCCGGCGCCCTGGCCGCGCTCGCGGACGCCGTCGTCGTGCTGGCACCCGCGCAGCTGCGCCAGGACGTTCTGGAGCACTTGAACGCCGTCGCCGCGCTGTCCGCCCCACCGCAGCCGGAGGAGGACTGAAGTGGCCCGGCCCAGCTCCACGGACCGACTGGTACGCCTGCTGGCGCTGCCCGCCTGGGTGGCTGAGCACGACGGCGCCACCTTCGCGCAGGCAGCCGCGCACTTCGGCGTCACACCGGAGACGATACGCAAGGATGTGGACACCTTGTGGGTATCGGGCCTGCCCGGCGGCATGCCCGATGAGCTGGTCGACTTCTCCGCCTCCGACTTCGAGGCGGGCCGCCTGCGCCTGACCGAGCCACTCGGCCTGGACCGGCCCGTTCGCCTGTCCCACCGTGAGGCGGTCGCCCTGCTGCTGTCGCTGGAGGTGCTCATCGGCGTGCTGGCCGACGACCCGCAGGCCCTGGCGACGCTGAGCCGCACCCGGGCGGTTCTGCGCCAGGCCCTGGGCGCCGCCGCTGACGCGCCCGTCGCCGCGCCGGGCCCGCATTCCACTGTGCTGGTAACCGTGCGCCGTGCCCTGGCCGAGGGAAGGCGCCTGCATCTGACGTATGTCTCCGCTACCGATACTCGCTCTGAACGTGATGTCGACCCGCTGGAACTGACCAGTGACGGCACGCACCTGACGCTGCGGGCCTGGTGCCTGAGTGCCGGAGCGGAGCGCTCCTTCCGGCTCGATCGCATCCTGGCGGCGCAAGTGCTGCCGGTGCAGGCCACGGCGCATCGCCGCCGCGGGAGCAAGCATGACCCCGATCCGGAGTTGTGCCTCAGCCTGAAGCCATCGGGGCGCTGGCTAGTCGAGCAGGTCCCCTGCGAGCAGGTGTCCATTGCTGAGGACGGCGTGCTGCACATTCGGGTGAGGGGCCGCGACCAGGCCTGGCTGATCGGACTGCTGCTGTCAGCCGGGAGGCACCTGAGGCACGCCGCGCCCGCGGATCTCACCGCCGCCGCCGGTGCGGCGGCGCGCCGTGCCCTGGCGCTGGATGCTCAGGTGCACCGCAATTGAGGTTGATACGCCTAGGGTGGAACACCGTCGCCCGGTGCTCGGGCCCCACCGGCGAAACGCTAGACTCGTGGCGTACCACGCGGGCTCATCCAGTTGCGAGCCCCACGAAAGGAGCAGCGTCGTGATCAAGCCCACGCACATCGTCGTTCTGCTTGTCCTCATTCTCCTCATCTTCGGCGCAAACAAGCTGCCTGAGATCGCCGGAAGCATCGGCAAGTCCATGAAGGTGTTCAAGAAGGAGGTCAAGGAGCTGCGCGAGGACGAGGACGCCCCGGCGGTCCAGCAGCCGCCGGCCCAGATCCCTCAGCAGCCGCAGCAGGGCACCTACTACACCCAGCCCACCCAGCCGGGCCAGGCCGCTCCGCAGCAGCCGCAGCCGTACACGGACGGTACCGTCCAGCAGTGATGCCGCGGCGCGCGGTGCCGTGAACGCGCTGCGGGCCGAGCGCCGTGGACATCTCGCCGCTGGGACCGGGCCCGTCCGGTCCCGCTTGCAGCGCATCCGGCCACCAGTACCCGGGAGGAGTAGAACGTGCCGCACATGCCGAAGCTGCCCGGCCGCAGGCGCAAGGAGAACCCCGAGGCGATCATGTCTATCGGGGACCACCTGCGCGAGCTGCGCAACCGGCTGTTCGTCTCGGCCATCGGCATCACCGTCATGGCGGTAGTCGGCTATTTCCTCTACGACTCCGTATACCAGTTCATCACCCACCCGGTTGAGGTCGCCAATGCCCGCGGCGCAAACCTCAACATCAACTTCTCCACGATGCTGTCCTCTTTCGACATGCGGCTGCGGGTGTCCATCTGGCTGGGTGTACTGCTGGCGTCACCACTGTGGATTTACGAGTTCTTCGCCTATGTGGGCCCGGGGATGACACGCAAGGAGAAGGCGTACACCTGGGTCTTCGGGGTTGTGGGGCTACTGCTGTTCGCCGCCGGCTGCGCACTGGGCATGTGGATCATGCCGCACGCAGCCGTGATCCTCACCGGCTTCATCCCTAACACCGACTCCGCCACCGGCATTATGGACGCCTCGGTGTACCTGTCCTTCGTGCTGCGCCTGGTGCTGGCCTTCGGAGCCGCGTTCCTGCTCCCGGAGGTCATGGTGGCCCTCAACCGGCTCGGGGTGATGAAGGGGCGCACCATGCTCAAGGGCTGGCGCTGGGCGGTGATCGGTATCTTCACCTTCATGGCCTTCGCCAACCCGCTGCCGGATCCCTGGTCGATGATCTTCATGGCGATTCCGATCACCGGCCTGTACTTCCTGGCCTGCTACATCTCCATCCGCCACGACAAGCGGGTCGCCAAGCGCCGTGCCGAGGAGGACGCGGCCCTGGATGCAGCCCTTGCCGAAACCGCCTCCAACGCCTGACCGGCACCGGCCCGCCCCAAGCCTGCGGGAGCAGCCCGCAGCTGCGCATAGGCTTGACTCATGAGCTCACCCGCACAACGCTACGCCGCCGCACGTCGTCGTCAGGCGGAGTCACGCACAGAGCTCGCCGGTTTCGCAGCCACTTACGACTTCCCGTTCGACGACTTCCAGAATGAGGCCTGCCGCGCCCTGGAGGCGGGCGAGGGCGTGCTGGTGGCGGCACCTACCGGCGCCGGCAAGACCGTCGTGGGTGAATTCGCCGTGCATCTGGCGCTGGCGAAGGGTCTCAAGGCCTTCTACACCACCCCGATTAAGGCCCTGTCGAACCAGAAGTACCTGGATCTGGTGGCCCGGTACGGCGCCGAGAAAGTCGGTCTGCTCACCGGCGATACCTCAGTTAATCCACATGCGGATGTGATCGTGATGACCACTGAGGTGCTGCGCAACATGCTCTACTCCGGGGCGCGGGACCTGGATCGGCTGGGTTACGTGGTCATGGATGAGGTGCACTACCTGGCGGACCGCTTCCGCGGCCCGGTCTGGGAGGAAGTCATCATCCACCTGGCTCCCGAGGTGCAGGTGGTCTCCTTGTCCGCGACGGTCTCGAACGCGGAGGAGTTCGGGGACTGGCTCGAGCAGGTGCGGGGGCGAACGGCCGTGGTGGTCTCCGAGCACCGCCCGGTGCCCCTGACCCAGCACATGCTGGTTGGACGCCGCCTGCTGCCCCTGTACTCGCTGTCCGACGCACCCGATTCGGCCCGCGACCAGGCGCATTCCTCCACCCAGCCGCCGCTCAACCCGGACCTGCTGCGGGCCGTTAGGGATGCGCGCCGAGCCGCTGCGGGGGACGCGCCGTCGGCGGGCTCCGGCTACCGCGGCGGGCGCAGGGGCCGGTGGGCGCGCGCCGCCGGCCAGACGCGCCCGCGGTACCGTGGCGATGGTGGTGCCCGCACCGCCCACTTGCGTGCGCCGTCGCGGATTGCGGTCGTAAGCGCTCTGGATCGCGCAGACCTGCTGCCCGCGATTGTCTTCGTGTTCTCCCGCGCCGGCTGTGAGAACGCCGTTCGCGAGGCCGTCAGCCACGGGGTTGACCTGACCACTGGTGAGGAGGCGCGCCGCATCCGTGAGGTCATCGACCGGCGGACCGCGGAGATCCCCGCCGGGGACCTGGGCGTTCTGGGCTTCCACACCTGGGCCAATGCCCTGACCCGGGGGGTGGCCGCCCATCATGCGGGCCTGCTGCCGGTGTTCAAGGAGACCGTGGAGGAGCTGTTCGCCGCCAACCTGGTCAAGGTCGTCTACGCCACTGAGACGCTATCCCTGGGCATCAATATGCCGGCTCGCACAGTGGTGCTGGAGTCACTGCGCAAGTGGAACGGCTCTGCGCACGTGAGCCTCACGCCGGGGGAGTACACGCAGCTGACCGGCCGGGCCGGTCGGCGCGGCATCGACGTCGAGGGGCACGCCGTGGTTCTGGCCACCGACGACGCCGACCCCGCCTTCGTCTCCTCCCTCGCCTCCCGCCGCACCTACCCGCTGGTATCCGCCTTCCGCCCCACCTACAACATGGCGGTCAACCTCCTGGGGCGAATGCCGCGTGCCCGCGCCCGGGAGGTGCTGGAGTCGTCCTTCGCCCAGTTCCAGGCCGACCGCGGCGTGGTTGAGCTGGCCGCCGAGGTCCGGCGCAAGCGCCGCCAGTTGGACACGCTGGCACAGCAGATGTCCTGCCGCCTGGGAGACTTTGGCGAGTACGCCCTACTGTGTCGCCGCATCAGTGATGCGGAGGCCGACCAGTCCCGAGGGAATCGGTCCGCCCGCCGCAGTGAGGCGGGCCGGACCATCGGGGCGCTGGGCCGCGGTGACGTGGTCCTGTTCCGGAGCGGGCGGCGCCACCGCCACGGCGTCGTCATCGCGCAGGGCAGCGACCACACCGGAGCCCCGCGGTTGACAGTGGTGGGGGAGGACAAGCGGGTCCACACCCTCACCCCCGAGAACGCGCCCGAGGGCGTGACCCGGGTGGGTGCGCTGCCGGTGTCTGAGGACCTGGATGCGCATCGCCCGCGGGAGCGGGACCGGCTGGCCGACCGCTTGCTTGATGCGCTGCGCGCCGGGGACCTTGACGAGTCCGATGAGCGCGGTTCGCGCCGCGGCCACCACCGTGATGAGGACGCCGGAAGGCGCCTGGAGCGTCTACGCCATGAGATGCGCGCCCATCCCTGCCATGCCTGCCCCCACCGGGAGGAGCACGCCCGCGTTGGGCGACGCTGGGTGCGCACCAGGGATGAGCTTGACCGCCTGCGGGCCCGCGTCGACAGGCGCACCGGCACCATCGCCCGGCAGTTCGACGCCGTGTGCCGGGTCCTCCTAGAGCTGGGATACCTTGAGCCCAGTGACCGGGGCCGCCCCGAGGGGGAGTTGCGGGTGACGAACGTCGGTAAGGTGCTGGCGCGTGTCTACGCCGAGCGGGACCTGCTGGTGGCCGAGTGCCTGCGCGAAGGCCTGTGGGACGGCTTGCGCCCCGCCGACCTGGCCGGGGCTGTGTCCGCCTGTGTGTACGAGCCGCGGCTGGCTGCGTCCTCCCGCGGGCTGCCGGTTGCGCCCGGGTCCCGCCTGGGGGAGGTGCTGCGGCGCGAGTTGGCCGTCTCCCGTCGCATCGGAGACCTGGAGGCGCTCGAACGCGTAGAGCCGTCCACCGGTGCTGAGCCCGCTCTAGCGGGCGCGGTACGGGCCTGGACGGACGGCGCGGAACTGGCGACGGTACTCGGTGACACGGATCTCACCGCCGGGGACTTCGTACGCTGGTGCAAGCAGTTGCTGGACGTGCTCGGGCAGCTGGCGACTATTACTTCCGGCCCGGGCACCGGGCAGGGGCACTCCCTGAACAGGCTCGCGATGACGGCTGCGGAGGCCAGCCTCGATGTCAACAGGGGAGTGGTCAGTTGGTCCTCCGTATGAGACCGCGTATACGGCGCCTGCTGCCGCTGCTCGGCTCGGTCTGCGCCGGCCTGGCCGTGTGGGCGGCCTTCCCACCACTGAACGTGTGGTGGGCCGCACCGCTGGGGCTGGCACTGCTGGCCACGGTGCTGCGCGGTCGGGGCCCCGGGGTGGGGGCGGGCCTAGGGCTGGTGTTCGGGCTCGCCCTGTTCACTCCGCTGTTGCACTTCACGGCGGTGGCCATGGGTAACCCGCTCGGCTGGGTGGCCCTGACCGCAGTGGAGTCGCTCTACCTGGCCGCCTTCGGCTCCGCCTGGGCACTTGTCGGCCGGATCGGCCGGCTCGAGCACGGCGGCGGCGCAGTCGTGCTGGCACGCATGCTGGCATTCGCCGTGGTGTGGTGCGGTGTGGAGGAGGTGCGCTCGTCCTGGCCGTGGGGAGGGTTTCCCTTCGGCAGGCTCGCCTTCGCCATGGCCGACGCCCCCATGCTGCCTTTTGCCGCCTACGGCGGTGCCATTGGGCTGAGCGCGCTAGTGGCCTTCGCCGGAGCCGGCCTGGCAGAGGCCGGCCGGGCCGTGCGGGGCCGCCGGAGCCTGAGCGCGCTGGTGGCCGCCGCCCTGGCGGGCTTGGTTACGGCCGCCCCGATTCTGCTGCCCGTGGACGGCGCCGCCCAGGACGGCACCCTGCGCGTAGGCGCGGTGCAGGGCAACGTGGCCGAGGAGTTCGAGGACGCCTTCAACCGGGCGCTGGAGGTGACCGGCAACCACGCCGAGGCGACCCGCACGCTGGCCGGCGACGTCGGGCGGGGGACACTCGACGTGGTGATCTGGCCGGAGAACGCCGCCGACCTTGATCCACGGGACTTCTCGGCCTCGGCCGCGCTGGTGGACTCCGCCGCCCAGTCCGTCGGGGCGCCGGTACTGGTCGGGGCGATTCTCTATGCCGACGGCGTGCGCTACAACGACATGGTGGTCTGGAGTCCCGGTGCGGGGGCGGGGGAGTACTACCGCAAGCACCGCCCGGTGCCCTTCGCCGAGTACATTCCCCTGCGTGAGCAGCTGCGGCAGCTGACTGATCAGGTCGACCGCATCGGCACCGATCTGGCTCCCGGCACCGGGCCGTACACGCTCACCGTTCACGCCGCCGCGCAGGACCGGGATGTCAAGCTCGCCATGGGCATCTGCTTCGAGGTCGCCTATGACGACACCCTTCGCGACGGCGTTGAGCAGGGCGGCGAGTTGATCGTCATCCCCACGAACAACGCCAGCTTCCTGCACTCCTCAGAGGCAGAGCAGCAGCTGGAGCAGGGCAGGGTGCAAGCCGTCATCCACGGGCGCGCCCTGGTGCAGGCCTCCACCGTCGGGGTCACCGCGATCATCAACCCGCGCGGCGTCGTCGAGCAGCGCACGCAGCCCTATACACAGGCCGCTCTCGTAGCCGACGTGCCACTGCGCACCTCGATTACCGTTGCGGATCGCCTGGGCGGCCTGCCCGGGCTCGCCCTGCAAGTGGCCGCCGCGCTGCTGACGGCAGCCGGTATGGTTTCCGGTATGTCACGGCTGCGGCGTCGGCGACGGCGTCGCCCGTGACCGTTCCGAGTGCCGAGCAGATGACAGGAGCAGGATCGTGAAGGCGCTGGTGGTAATCCCCACCTACAACGAGATCGAGACGCTGGCCGGCGCGCTGGATGGGGTACGGCGTGCCGCGCCGCAGGCGCACGTGCTGGTGGTGGACGACAACTCTCCTGATGGCACCGGCCGCCTCGCCGACGCCCGCGCGCAGGCCGATGCGCACATTCACGTACTCCACCGCACCGAGAAGAACGGCCTGGGACCCGCCTACTTGGCGGGCTTCTCCTGGGCGCTGGCCTCAGGGTATGAGCTGGTGTGCGAGATGGATGCCGATGGCTCGCACCGTCCCGAGGACCTCGCGCTGCTGATCCAGCGCGCGGAAATGGCCGATGCCCCCGACCTGGTGATCGGCTCCCGCTGGGTATCCGGCGGCGCGACCGACGGCTGGGATGCGCGGCGGGTGGCCCTGTCACGGGGCGGCAACCTGTACATCAACGCCATGCTGGGGCTACGGGTCAGGGACGCCACCGCCGGGTTCCGGGTGTACCGGGCCGAGTTACTGCGAAGCCTGAATCTGGGGGAGATTGAGGCAACCGGCTACGGCATCCAGGTCAATATGACCAAGCTGGTCGCCGACGCCGGTGGCCGCATCGTGGAGATGCCCATTACCTTCCAGGAGCGTGAGGCGGGCCAGTCCAAGCTCTCCGGCGGAATCTTCTCCGAGGAGCTCGCACTGGTCACCAAGTGGGGGATTGCCAAGCGCAGCGCGCAACTGGCGGGCCTGGCTGCTTCCGCCGGGCAGGCGGCCCGGCGCGCCTACCAGCGGGTCGGCGCGCCTCAGAAGCGTTCGCGGTAGATCTCGCCCGAGCGGAGCATCTCCAGGCGCTCGTCCAGCAGGACCTTCAGGTCCTCGATGTCGCGGCGCTCCAGCAGCATGTCCCAGTGCGTGCGCGGGGCCTTCTTCGGCTCATCGGACTCGGGCTCGTCCTCTCCGCGCAGCGCCGCGGCCTGCCCGCATTCCGGGCACTCCCAGGTCTGCGGAATCTCCGCCTCCATGGACATGGGGACGGTGGTGACGTGCCCGAGCGGGCACTCGTAGGTGATGTTCTGCCGCTCGGCGAACTCCACGCCCTCCTCTGACTCCATCGACTTGGCGCCGATCGTCATGCCTCGCAGTGCGCGGTCCGCCATGCTATTGCCCTTCCTGTCGCTTGATGTGCTCGGCGTGCTGCCGCCGAGAGGATAACGCGTAGGCGCCGTGGCGCATTCCCGCCGCCGCTGGGTGAATGACCGGGCCCGCGCCGGCGGAACGCGCCTGCCGCAGGTTGCTGTGCGGCATACTTGGCACCATGGCAACCAAGCGTATCGGAATCCTCACGGCCGGCGGCGACGCCCCGGGACTCAATGCCGCGATCCGCGGCTTTGGCAAGGCGGCTATCGCCGAGCACGGCTGGAAGCTGATCGGCTTCCGTGACGGCATGCGCGGCCTGGCAGAGAACCGGTACACGGAGCTTGATGCAGCCACCCTGTCCGGCATCCTGACCACTGGCGGCACCATGCTGGGAACCAGCCGGGACAAGGTCCATCGCATGGTGGTGGACGGCGAGGTGCGGGACATGATCCCGACCATCGTGGAGAACGTCGAGAAGGACAAGCTCGACGCGCTGGTGTGCCTGGGCGGCGGCGGCACCGCGAAGAATGCCCGCCGACTCATGGATGCGGGCATCAATGTGCTCCACCTGCCCAAGACGATCGACAACGACATCGTGCATACGGACAGCTCCTTCGGCTTCTCCACCGCACTGGAAATAGCCACCGAGGCAGTGGACCGGCTGCACTCCACCGCGCACTCCCACCACCGCATCATCCTCACCGAGATCATGGGCCACCGGGCCGGCTGGCTGGCCCTGGGCGCGGGTGTGGCCGGCGGCGCAGACGTGATCCTGCTGCCCGAGGTTCCCTACTCGGTGGAGGCGATCGCGGAGAAGATCGAGCGGCGTCGTAAGCATGGGTCAACCTTCTCCGTGGTCGCGGTGGCCGAGGGCGCCCGCAGCGTCAAGGACGCCGAGGAGCTGGCCCACGCCCAGGCACTGGTCAAGGATGCGTCCAGCCCGGAGCTGAAGGCGATGGCCAAAAAGGGTGTGAAGGCCTTGGAGGCCTCACACCGCGCCAATACCTTCACGCTTGCCGAGCAGCTGGAGGCCGCCACCGGCCTGGAGGCGCGCGTGTCCATCCTGGGCTACGTGCAGCGCGGCGGCACACCGAACGCCGCCGACCGCCTGCTGGGAACCCGCCTGGGCGTCGCCGGGGCGAATGCGATTGCGGCTGGCAAGTTCGGCGTCATGGTCGCCGACCGAGGCCATGACACCGCGCTGGTACCGCTGAAGGATGTCGCCGGCAAGGTCAAGTACGTGCCGCGTGACCACGAGTGGATCAAGGCGGCGCGCGCGGTCGGCACGGCGCTCGGGGACTGAGGCGCCGAGCCACCGGAGGCACACCGCCCGTGCGCCCGTATGCCGCCCCCGGAGCAACTCAAAGCGGCGACCAGTACGCCTCATGTCGGTGCATGACGCTCAGCGGCATGTCAACATCTTCGGTCAATTATTATTGACGCTATGAAGACTCTGGTCGGCGCCGACGACGGCGCACGTGCACCACTGAAGGAGCTCCGGCGCATCGTCAACGAGCGCAGGCAGCTCGATGCCGCGGAGGAGCTCGCCGTGCGTCGTGCCCGCAACGCGGGCTATAGCTGGACCGCCATCGGTGCGGCGCTCGGAGTCAGCAAGCAGGCCGTTCACCGGAGATACGGCAAGTAGTGCACCATCGCCGATAATGTACATTATGTCATTTCGTCTGGGGGTGACCCTCGCCCGCCACCGGTCCCTTCTTGAGGTGCATCGTCGAACCGCCTCGTGGCTAACAGGCGCTGCCGTGTGCTTAGATTGTGCCAAGGGTGTCCGGTTGCCGCTCTACTCGCACCCGTAGCGCGTGCGGCGGACCGACACCACGCAGCAGCAACCTGCGCACACCCGGCCGGAAGGTACCTGCCCCAGTGTGCGCAGACCGGGCAACGTGTTCTAGAATGTCAGGACATAGGCGGGGTCAAAGTGGCCGTCGGGCGTCCTGATACACGAACACGGCTTGCACAGGCATAGGCTTGGGTGGGATTTGTCGGACAGCCGCGCAAATCCTGCTGGCCGCTCGCGCATCGCATACAGTTCGAAGTCATACAAAGGAGTCACCGGTGGTCGTACGTCGCGAACCCACGCTTGCCGACGTCGCCGAGGTCGCGGGTGTCTCCTTAACCACCGTGTCCCGGGTCCTGAACAACCGGGGTTACCTCAGCCAGGCGACTAAGGACCGCGTGGCCCAGGCCATCGACCAGCTCAATTACCGGCCCAACCAGGTCGCCCGCGCACTCCACGGCAAATCAACGAGCATCATTGGCGTGATCGTGCCAACCGTGGCGCTGCCCTTCTTCGGGGAACTCGCCGAGGAAATCGAGAACGCCCTCGCCGAGCACCAGTACCGGATGCTGGTTTGCAACTCGATGGGCCGAGCCGACCGTGAGCGGGAGTATCTCGACCTCCTTGTCTCCCACCGGGTGGACGGCATTATCTCGGGCGCGCACAATGACACTCTTGCCGAGTACCAGACGGTACGCATGCCGCTGGTGACGGTCGATAGGGACCTGTCCCCCACGATTCCCAATGTTCGCTGCGCCAACGAGGCGGCGGCGCGGGACGCTACCCGCCTCCTGCTGGAACGCGGCGCCCGTCGCCCCGCACTGCTCACCTCCCGCACCGGACCGCACAACCGGCGGGAAGCCGGCTACCGGGCCGTCCTGGCCGAGGCCGGAATCGAGCCACGAATCTTCACCGTGGACTTCCATACTCCTGATGCCGAGCGGGCCCGGCTAATTGATGCGCACCTGGACGCGGCGGCCGCACAGATCGACGCCGTGTTCGCCACCGATGACCTCTCTGCCGCCGCTGTGCTCGACTGGGCCGAGCGCAACGGGCGCAGCGTGCCGCACGACTTCAAGGTGATCGGCTTTGACGGAACTGCGGCGGTGCGGCGGGCCCTACCAGGGCTAGCGACGGTTCAGCAGCCCATTGCAGACCTGGCCCGCACCGCCGTCGACGTACTGCTGTCTCAGATCAATGCGCACGCCGGCGGCGAGGACGCACCCGCGGCGGTGGTCTCCCCCATCGAGCTGCCCGGCCTGCTACTCGCCGGGACCACCACGTAGTAGCCCGCGCCGGGTAATTGCTCCGGTCCCGACAATAACGAGCACTACCGTGCGGAGCCTCTAATCTCTAATCGCCTAGC
>NZ_PIZD01000004.1:0-57668 GCF_010365615.1 Actinomyces sp. 565 | reverse complement strand
GGTGGCCGACCCGAATAACGGGTCGGCCACCAGCCGCTCTAAGCGTTGCCGTCTAGCCTCAGTGCGGCCGGACTGTCGCTATCAGTGGCGCTGTCAGGCGCCGGCTCCCGGTGCTGCCGGCTCGGCGGCGGGGGCGACGGCGTACAGGGAGTCGCCGCGGGCCACCGCACCGGTGTGCTCGTCGGTAACCCCACCGAAGGCGGTTGCGTTGGACACGACGATCGGGGTGACCGTCTGGTATCCGGCGGCGGTCACGCCCGCCCAGTCCACCTCTACGAGCGGCTGGCCGCGCAGCACCTTGTCACCGGCTGAAACCTTGGGCGTGAAGTGCTTGCCGTTGAGCTCCACCGTGTCCATACCGACGTGGATCAGCAGCTCCACGCCACTGGCCGAGCGCAGGCCGTAGGCGTGGCCGGTCGGGAAGGCGACCAGCACCTCACCGTCGACCGGGGAGACGACAGGACCGGAGGCCGGTACCACCGCCATGCCCGGGCCAAGCATCCCGGAGGCGAAGGTCTGGTCCTGCACCTCGGTTAGCGGCACCGCCCGCCCCTGAATGGGCGAGGTGATGGTGAAGTCGGTAGCCGCTTCGGCGGGCAGCTCCACCGTGGCTGAGTGAACCTTGGTGGCCTCGGCCTCGAGGGCGGCCTCATCCACCTCGTCGTCAGCGGCGAAGGAGGCCTGCCCCTTGGGGGTACGTCCGTAGGCGAAGGCGGCTGCGAAGGCGATGACGAAGGTGACCGCCTCCAGGGCCAGGTAGACCGGAATCTTCTCGGTGATGATCGAGACGAAGCCGACGAATCCGGCCGCGCCCAGAGCGGCACCGCGCACGTTGAACAGGGCCACACCGGCGCCGCCGATAGCAGCCGCACCCATGCCAATGAAGAACGGCCAGCGCAGGCGCAGGTTCACACCGAAGATCGCGGGCTCAGTGATGCCGAAGACGGCGGAGACACCACCGGCACCGGCAAGACCCTTCATCTTGGCGTCCTTGGTGAGCGCGAAGACCGCCAGGGCCACAGCGCCCTGCGCAACGTTGGCCATGGAGGCGATCGGGAAGATGAAGTCACCGACACCGCCGTTGACGGGCAGCAGCGGGATCTCAACGGCGGGGAAGGACTGGTGCAGACCGGTCACCACGATCGGCGAGTAGACCAGGCCGAAGAGGAATCCGCCGACCGGGCCGAGCGTGTTGTAGGTCCAGTCGAGGCCCTCGGTGATCCAGATGGACAGCTGCCGGGTGATCGGGCCAACCAGCACGAATGTGAGGAAGCCGGTGACCAGCATGGTGATCAGCGGGGTCAGCAGGAAGTCCGCAGTTCCGGACAACCGCTTGTGCAGCCACTTCTCAATGGTGGACAGGATCCAGGCGACGCACAGCACTGGGATGACCATGGCCTGGTAGCCGATCTTGTCGACCGTCAGGCCGAACAGGCTCCAGGTGGGGTTGGCGCCCGTGTACTCCCAGAAGGACTGGGCGGCCGCTTCATCCGCCATGTTGTAGGCGGACAGCAGCGAGGTGGAGACCATCGCCGCGCCCATGGCGGCACCCAGGTAGACGTTGCCGCCGAAGCGCTTGGTGGCTGAGTAGCCGACCAGCACCGGCAGGAAGGCGAAGGCCGCCGAGGAGATCATATTGATCAGCTCGGCGTAATCGGCCAGCCAGCCGTAGCGCCCCACCAGCGAATCACCCTTGAAGAAGAGGTCGTTCGCGGTGAGCACGTTGTTGATCGCCATCATCAGACCGCCGGCGATCAGGGCGGGAAGGATCGGGACGAAGATGTCCGCGATCATCTTGATGAAGCGAGAGACGATATTGCCGCTCTTGGCCGCCTCCTGCTTCGCCTCGTCCTTGGACACTTCCTTGACGCCGCCGGTCTTGACCATCTCGTCGAAGACGATGTCGACGTCTCCGGGGCCGACGATGATCTGGAACATGCCGCCGGCCACGAAGGTGCCCTTCAGATCGGGATCCTTGTCAAGCGCCTTCTGGTCCACCTTGTCCATGTCGTTCAGGACAAGGCGCAGGCGCGTCGCGCAGTGAGCGGCTGCGTTGATGTTATCGGCGCCACCGACATACGTCAGGACGTCTCTCGCCACACGGGCGTGATCCATTGCCACCCGGGCTTCCTTTCTGTGGGAACTGGATACTCTGCATTGAGCTCGACGGAGGACTCCGGTGCGTTGGGTACGGTCACCGATCCCAACGCGTCGACCTATGTCAAACGATAGTCAGACTACCGGCACGCCCCCTGAAGACGCAAGCAATTCCCGATTCTGAAGCCCGAAACAGCGTGCTTCAGGTGCGTGTGCCAGGCCTGCCGGAATCGCAGTCGTTTGGTGTCAGTCGTAGGCCACGGCGCAGCCCTCTTCCAGCAGCGTGCGCTGATCGCCGATCAGGGCGGCACCGCCTGCGGTCGGCTCTACGAAACTGCGCAGCGTGAAGGCGATCTCGCCATCGCCGACGAAGACCTCGGTCACGGAACGGTCGTGCAGCACCTCCAGGCACGGGCGCGTTCCCCGAGGCACGGTAACGGTGCGCACCTGCCCGTGCTGCGTGTAGCGCGAGTGGGAGCGGTCCACAACCAGGCGCGCATCGCCGTCCCGGGACTCCATCGTGATGGTGACGTAGCAGCGCTCGTCACCGATGCGCAGGCCCCACCGGTGAGTGGCATCGGCCTGGACGCGCAGCCGCCAGGAGCGGTGCCCGTCAAGTTCGGGAATGGAGGTTGTTCCCCCCAGCCGCTCCCCCGCGGCGCTCAGCACGGCGGCATCGTCCGGCAGCGGGACTGCCGGACGCTGTAGCAGGCGGCCGCCTCGCAGGGTCAGCACGCGCGGCACGGTCAGGGCGTGCACCCAGCCGCCGGTGCCGATTGAGGGCTGATCATCCTCTGAGGCATTGCCGGCCCAACCGGTCAGCAGAACCGGGCCGGGCTCACTGGGACGACGAGCGAAGACCTGGGGCGCATAGAACTCGAAACCGCGGTCCACCTCGGCGAAGGTCCCGTCGCACTCGCGCAGCTCGGTCCCCTCCAGGCGGCCAACCGTGTAGACGCAGGGGAAGATGTTCTCGTACCCCTCCGCATCCGGCTCAATGCCCTGCGGGCACCAGATCAGCACGTCGCGCACCTGACCGGTCAGCTCGTCGGTCAGCCGCACCAGCCCGGGGCACTCCCACATGTAGCCGAAGCGGTCGAAGGCGCCGTCGGCGTCCGGGAAGCTTAGCTCTCCCTCCAGCCTCCAGGAGCGCAGGTCCTCCGAGCGGTACAGCAGCGCCGCGCCGGTCAGGTCCTCGCGCTGCACGCCCAGGAGCATGCGGAAGCTGCCCGGGACGTCGGGATCACGCCAAACCTGGGGATCACGGTAATGGGCGGTATAGCCGTCTGGGTGGTCCGGCAGCAGCGGGTTGTCCGGCCACTTGTCGAAGCGCTGCAGGTCGGTGCTGGTCACCAGGCACTGACTGGCGGTGCGCTCGTCGGTCACCGGGTCCTTGAGGTTGCCGGTGTAGAAGAACTGGTAGCCGACACCTGCTGGCGCACCCGCCAGCTCCTCCCCCTCCAGTACGACGGCGCCGCCGGAGTATGCCCCGGAGAGGTCGTAGTAGGAGTCGGGGATGATCGCCGGGTCGTGGTGCTTCCAGTGCAGCAGATCCCTGGATGAGGCATGCCCCCAGTACACCAGCTTGCGGTGCGGGTGGAACGGGCTGAACTGGTAGAAGGCGTGGTAGGTGCCGGAGTCCACCAGCAGGCCGTTGGGGTCATTGAGCCTACCGACCGGGGGCGCCAGGTGCACCACGGGGTAGTCGGGGTCGGCAGTTGCGTGCGAGCGGTCGGTCGCCTCCAGGGCGGCCGCCCTCAGATCCTCGGTCATGTGGCGACCCTAACAGTATGCGCGCTGACCCGGACGACGAACCTACCGACCGAAGTGTCGTGCCCGCGGGGCCGACAGGGGTCGGCAGGAGCCGCTACCGGAAGCTGCGACTAGTGGAAGTACGGGATCAGCAGCCACAGGCCGAACACCGCGATACCCACCACGCAGGCGATGAAGAATCCCGCGGCGACCTCGGCGAGGTGCAGGCCTTTGACCTGTCCGCTCTGCCGCTTGAGCCGAACCGCCGCGAGCATGCGCACAGCCGCGGAGGTGACGGCGAGGATGAAGGCGGCGCCGGCCACGGTCACCAGGGTGACCAGCCCGAGCGAGGACCAGTCGATGCTCATACCAGCGCTCCCGTTCCCCGGTCTGCGGGGTTGGCTCCCACCAGCTCCCGCTTCACCTGGTCCAGGGTCTTGGGGGCACGCCCAAGCTCAGGGTCGGTCTGCTTGGCCACAACCACCTTGTCGGCGTCGTTGACGTTGGAGAAGTCCACCTTGTTGTGGTTTGCCTGCCGGATGATGAGCAGAGCGCTGAGCAGCAGCAGCGCAATCACGACGACGGTGCCCGCGACCCCGCCCCGGACCGCTATGAAAGAGGTGATTGCGCCAACCACGGCGGCGCACGGCAGGGTGATCAGCCAGGCGGTCCCCATCTTGCCGAAGGTGCTCCAGGAGACCTTGGCGCCGCGGCCGATCCCCGTGCCGAGGATCGAGCCGGTGCAGATATGCGTGGTGGACAGGGCGAAGCCCAGGTGCGAGGAGGCCAGGATCGCCACGGTGGAGGTGGTTTCGGCGGCGAATCCCTGCGGCGGGTCGATATGAACCAGGCCCTTGCCCATGGTGCGCATGATGCGCCAGCCCCCGGAGTAGGTTCCCAGGCCGATCGCCGCACCGGCAGCCAGTACCACCCACCAGTAGGGGGCGGTGCCCGGCTCCTGGTAGCCGGCGGCGATGAGTACCAGGGTGATTACCCCCATGGTCTTCTGCCCGTCCGAGGTTCCGTGGGCCAGCGCCACCATTGAGGCGGAGATCCGCTGACCGTAGCGGAAGAGCTTGTCACTGACCTTGTCCGTCGGTCCGGTGATGCGGTAGCTGATCCAGGTTGCGACTGCGGAGGCCAGTGCAGCCACGGTCGGGGCGATGAAGGCCGGCAGCATGATCTTCGAGACCACCGTGCCCCAGTGCACCCCCTGGAAGCCGGCGGCCACGACTACCGCTCCGATCAGCCCGCCGAACAGCGCGTGTGAGGATGAGGAGGGCAGGCCCAGCAGCCAGGTAGCGAGGTTCCACAGGATCGCGCCGGCCAGGCCGGCGAACACCATTGCCGGCGCCGCCTGGATCAGCGCGTCGTCGAACATGCCGTGGGAGATGGTCTTTGCCACCTCAGTGGACAACGTGGCTCCCACCACGTTGAGGATGGCGGCAACCAGCACCGCGCGCCTAGGTGTGAAGGCGCCCGTGGCGACGGAGGTCGCCATGGCGTTGGAGGAGTCGTGGAAGCCGTTAGTGAAGTCGAAGATCAGCGCCGTAACGATGACCACGACGACGATGAATAGGGTTGTACTCATGCCATTCCCGGTCGGGTGTGCGGGCCGGTGGTACTGCCTGAGCCCTCCGCAGCTGCCTGCGGGTTCGCTCCGTGCGGTGCACCGGTCCGGGCCGCGGTAACGCGTCCTGCCGTCATTCTTACCCGGGGCGGACCGTCCGCTACAGCGCAGGCGGCTGGAATTCACCAACTGTTCACTCGCCGTGTGGCCCCGCCGACGCCGCCCGCCCGATCCGCCGAGCCGCGCGAGCCGGGTCGCGGGCATGAAGCGGCACACACCTCGGCGGCGCCCCGCCGAACCAACGGGCGATAGGCGCCAGGGAGCGATAGGGTCACGCCCATGGCAGCCCGAAGTGGTAGCAGAAGTGGTAGCAACAGTACGCGGCAAGTCCGCAAGCGTCGGCGCGTTCCCTCCGCGCCCCTGGACCTCGGCATCGATCTCGGCACGACGCGCACCGTCGTCAGCCGTGCGGACCGCGGCAATTACCCCGTTATCGGCTTCACCGACACCGAGGGGGACATCCATGAGTTCTTCCCCTCGCTGACCGCGCTGACCGCCGATGGGCTGGTTCACGGATTTGAGGCCCGCGCCGCCGCCCGCCGCGGCGCGCCACTGCTGCGCAGCCTCAAGCGGCTGCTGTCATCCCCCACTGTTACGGCGCAGACGCCAGTACAGCTCGGAGACGCCACTTTCACGATCGCCGAGATCCTCACCGACTACCTGATCACCCTGCGCAACCACCTGCTTGCCGCCGATGCCCTGGAGGGCGCGGACCCGGCCGACGAGGACGCGCATATCGCGGTTGCCGTGCCGGCGCATGCCTACGGGGCCCAGCGGCTGATCACGCTCGATGCCTTCCGCGCAGCCGGATTCCACGTGACCGCGATGCTCAACGAGCCCAGCGCAGCCGGATTCGAGTACACCCATCGCAAGTCCGCCACCGTGTCCTCCCGCCGGACCCGCGTTCTGGTCTATGACCTGGGCGGCGGCACCTTCGATACCTCTCTGGTGGACGTGCGGGGCCACTCGCACGAGGTGCTCGCCTCGCGCGGCGTCGGCGACCTGGGCGGGGATGACCTGGACCTGCTGCTGGCACAGCTGTCCCTCCAGAGGGCCGGGCTGGCGGAGGAGGAGCTGACCACCAGGGAGCTGGACGACCTGCTCGACCAGTGCCGTGACGTCAAGGAGGCGATGGCACCCCAGACCCGGCGTCTGGTCATCATCCTGCGCGGCAAGGACGTGGTACTGCCTGCGGCCGACTTCTACTCGGCCGCAACCCCGCTGATCGAGCGCAGCTTGGACACCATGGCCCCGTTGATTGGCCGCCTGGACGACGGCGGGCCGGATCTGGCGGAGATCGCCGGCATCTACCTGGTTGGCGGCGCCTCCTCCTTCCCGCTGGTCCCCCGCCTGCTACGTGAGCGCTTCGGACGCAGAGTCCACCGCTCGCCCTACCCCGGCGCCTCGACCGCGATCGGCCTAGCCATTGCCGCGGACCGTACCGCCGCGGTCGCTCTGACCGACCGCTTGTCCCGCGGGTTCGGCGTGTTCCGGGAGGCCGACGGCGGCGCCCGCACCGTGTTCGACGCACTCCTCACCGAGGAATCGGTGCAGGAGCGTGCCGATGGTGCGCACGGGACGGTCATCACTCGCAGCTACCCCGCAGTCCACAACATCGGCCGCTTCCGGTACGTGGAGTGCGCCGGGGTGGATGATGCGGGAGAGCCACGCGGTCAGCTCGCGCCGTACGAGGATGTCCTGTTCCCCTTCGACCGCTCCCTGCGGGACGTGGAAGACCTCATGCACACGCCGGTGCACCGCCTAGGCAGTGGTCCGGTAATCGAGGAGCGCTACGACATTGACGGCGCCGGGCTCATTCGCGTGACGCTGACAGACCTGTCCGACGGCTACTCCCGCACCTACGTCCTGGGGCGCCGCACCGCTTAGGCGATGCTTCACGCGGGCGTCCGGCAGGATGCCAAAAGCGGATGCCTAAAGCGCGTTCGTTCTAGCGCCGGAGCCGCCTGTGTGGACAAGCGCCTGTCAGCAAGGCCGGGCCCGAGCGTGCCGCTTTAGGCGTGCCGCTGGCTCCGGAGCCTATGGCCGAGCCAGGTCCGAGGCAGCTGTCAGGGCTGCTGTCTCCCCCGGGGCGAGCTCGAGCGTCAGCGCATCCGCAATCGGGCCCAGTTGCGCAGCCGTGCGCGCGGACGCGAGCGGCGCCACGACGCCGGGCCGCTCGCGCAACCAGGCCAGGGCGACCGCAGCAGGTGCGACGCCGTGCCCTACCGCCACTTCCCGCAGTACGTCCAGCACGGCGAAGCACTCCGGCCTCAGGTAGTCCTTCACCCAGCCGCCGCGTACCGAGTCGGCCGCGCTGCCAGGGTGATACTTGCCGGTCAGGAATCCCGACGCCAAAGAGAAATAGGGCACCAGGCCCAGGTTGTAAGTCGCAGCCACCTCGCCGCGATTTCCAGGACCCTCAACGTCTTGGCGGTGCAGGAGGTTGTAGTGGGGCTGCAGGGCCACGGGGGCTGCGAAGTCGTTGGCAGCGGCGATGGCGCACCACTCCTCCACCCGATCCGGCGTGTAATTGGAAAGTCCCACATAGCGCGCCTTGCCGGCCGCACGCACTTCCTCGAATGCGGCGACAGTCTCCTCCAGCGGCGTGTCCGCGTCATCGAAGTGGGCGTAGTAAAGGTCTACGTAGTCGGTTTGCAGGCGCGTGAGGGACTCGTCGATAGCCGCGTGGATATTGCCGACCGCGAGCCCCTTGCGATCCGGCTTGGTGGATACCTTGGTAGCGATGATGACGTCATCGCGCCGGCGTCGTGCGTGGAGCCAGGATCCGATCACCGCCTCGGACTCACCGCCGGCATGGCCATCGGCCCAGTGTGAGTAGCCGTCGGCCGTGTCAATGAAATTACCGCCTGCGTCGAGGTAGGCGTCCATGATTCGATGGGAGGCCGACTCATCCGCAGTCCAGCCGAACACGTTACCGCCCAGGCCTATCGGGCTGACCGCCAGGGCTGAGCTGCCGAGCGTCCTAGTCGGGGTCATCGTCTGCCTCCTGCATGATCGTTCTACACGGCCTGCTGGCGCGCGGCCCTGCGCTTGGCCAGCTCGTCCTCCACTACCGGGCCGTCGGCGGCGTGCTCCACCGGCAGCTCGGCCAGCGAGCCCTCGATCTCATGCCACACGCGGCCCACGGCGATGCCGAAGACGCCCTGTCCGCCCTGAACCAGGTCGACGACCTCATCCGCGCTGGTGCACTCGTAGACGGAGGCGCCGTCGCTCATCAGCGTGATGGAGGTCAGGTCCTCAACACCGCGCTCGTGCAGCGCATTGATCGCCACCCGGATCTGCTGCAGCGACACCCCCGTATCCAGCAGCCGCTTGACGATCTTCAGCAGCAGAATGTCGCGAAAGGCATATAGGCGCTGTGATCCTGAGCCCTTGGCGGACCGGATGGAGGGCTCGACCAGCCCGGTGCGGGCCCAGTAGTCGAGCTGGCGGTAGGTGATTCCGGCGGCACGGCATGCCACCGGGCCGCGGTAACCGGTGTTCAGGTCCAGCTGCGGCAGCGGGTCACCGAAGAGCATCCCCTGCGTGTGCTGGGGTGCGGTTGCGCGGAGGCTCGCTTCGTTGGCGCTCACTTGCCGGCTCCTGTCAACATCGGGGCGCGCGCGGGGGACGCGCGCACGGGCCGGTCCTCCCGGCCATGGGCCCACGATAGAACCCCACGTCGGTTCACTCAATGACAGGCACGCCGCCTAAATGAGTTCGAGTTCAGCTTGAGGTTGAGGCGGGCCGCCCGGGCCTGCGACGCACAGGGCGAGATCATGCGGATTCCGGGTACTGGCCTCCGTCTACGCTGTGACTCTTTACACATCAATTTTCACACTAGTCACAGACGCACCGCGTGTCGCGAGATCAGAGGGGAGCCGTGTCTCCCGGAACCACATCATCCAGCGCCTGGCGCCACTGCCGCAGGCGACACTGGAGCGCCTCCTCCCCCAGGTCGATGCCGCGCAGGCGCAGTAGCGCTCCGGTGGCAAAGATCGGCACCGAGAGCGCGCGGGCCAGCACCAAGGCGTCACTGGGGGCGCATGCCACCGCCGTCGACGAGGAGGGGGTGTCCGCTTCCAGCACGGCAACGGCGCAGATCCCCCCATCGGCGTCTACGTCTAGCACCACCCGCAGGACGGCCGACCCGAAGGCGTCCACGCATGCGGACAAGAACGGGGCCCAGCTGGGGCCGCGCGACCACTCCGGAGCACTGAGCAGCAGGCCGTCGCGTGCGCCGACGGGGATGGCAAGCATGCCCGGTCCCCCGTTCTCCACGAGAACGGCGACCAGCCCGGTGTCTGGGACCGTCGAACGGACTCCCATCAGCGTCATGGCCCGCACGCCCTCTAATCTATGCGGCAGGCGCCGGTACTGTCCCGGAAACAGCGCTGCAAGTGCGTTTTGCGATCTGAGTCGCACACGCCTAACCAGGCACTCAGCGCAGTGTCGCGACGGCGTTGCGCAGCAGGCTGGCGTGCAGGTCCGCGACCACCCCGGCCAGCTCGGCGGCCGCGTCCTCCCCCGCCGTGGTCGACCGGTTGCGCTTGTGCTGGGTGGCCAGCTCGATGGCGTCGGCCTCACGCTCAGCGGCGCTACGCACGGCGCGCAGATTGCGCAACGGGATGCCCAGCCGACTGGCTTTCAGCGCGAGTGCGATGATGGTCAAAGCGCGCGAGTCGAAATGACCATGCGCATCCGGCGTGATCACTCCAATGGCTACGAGCTCCTCCACCTGCTCTAGCGAGGCGCCGGAGTGGTGAACCAGGTCGGCGGCGTCAAAAGCGCCACCAACAGCGTGCCCTCCCGAAGCGACCACCCTGGCCACCGGGGCCGGCGGGGGCGCCTGCTCGCTGCTGTCCAGTTCCGCCAGGCGCTCACGGATCACCGAAAGCGGCAGGTACTCGTCGCGCTGAGCAGTCAGGGTGTAGCGCAGCCGCTCCACGTCGGCGGTTGAATAGCGCCGGTAGCCGTTGCCTACCCGGTGCGGGTGGATGAGCCCCTCCGCCTCCAGGTAGCGGACCTTGGACACCGATAAGGCGGGGAACTCGCCGCGCAGATGCGCGACAACCTCACCGATCTTCATCACAGGTTCCCGGGACACTCCCCGAGGCCAGGGGTCGGGCTGCTGACCGCCCGCGGTGTTTTCCGCGGCTGCGCGGCGGGCGGCGGCGCCGGTCACTGTGCAGCCCGCTGGGGTGCGGGGTGATAAGTCATTCTGTACTTACCGATCTGGACCTCGTCACCCGCGCGCAGTGCGGCATGCTCCACCCGCTGCCTATTGACGTAGGTGCCGTTGAGAGAGCCCTGGTCACGCACTGCGAAGCCCCCGGAGGGCAGGGCGGTGAACACCGCGTGCTTGCGGGAGACGGTGACGTCGTCGAGGAAGATGTCGGCGCGAGGGTGCCGACCCACCGTCGTCTCGGCAGTCTCGGCCGAGTCGAGCAGGAAGCGGGCTCCCGTGGTCGGACCCTGCTGCACCAGCAGCAAAGCGGTACCGGGTGGCAGGGCCGCGATGGCGGCGCGATCCTGCGGTGAGACGGCCACGGCGGGCAGCTCGGGCTCCAGCGGGGCGCCGACGGCCCCGAAGGCCTGGGTCGAGGTGGGATCCGGTTCCATCGGCGTACTCGACATCTGTTCCCCTCCGGTCGGGCGGTGCCGTATGCACCGCTGTGGCTACACCATACCGTTGCACCATTGCCCGGTCGCAATGCGTGGCGCATGAACGCGCGGGCGCCTGCACCCGGCCCGTGGGCTCCGTAGGGGCGCAGGGGGTCCAGGATCCGCCCGCGCCCCTACGCGTCAGTTCCACTTCTGCTCGGCGCGGCCGGGTTCCGCCCACAGTACGTGGTAGACCCCCTCGGGATCATCAACCCTGTGGTACGTGTGAGAGCCGAAGAAGTCGCGCTGCCCCTGAATGAGCGCTGCGGGCAGGCGCTCGGACCGCAACTGGTCCACATATGCCAGTGAGGCCGCGAAGGCCGGTGCGGGTACCCCCGCCAGGGCGGCAGCGGAGACCACCTGACGCCAGGCCGGCAGGGCGCCGCGCAGCGCGTCCGCGAAGGTGGGCGCGGTCAGCAGACTGGGCAGTTGCGGCTCAGCCTCGTAGGCGCGGGTGATGTCATCCAGGAAGCGGGCGCGGATGATGCAGCCGCCCCGCCAGATGCGCGCCATGGCACCCAGGTCCACATTCCAATCGTGCTGGGCGGAGGCGGTGGCGATTTCGTCGAAGCCCTGGGCGTAGGCGGCGATCTTGGAGCCGTACAGGGCCTGCCGCACGGCGTCGACGAAGGCATCTCGCTCGGGCCCCGCGGCCAGACCCGGCGCGTTGGTTCCCGCATTCAGCCCGGCGGCCTGCACGACCGCCCGCTGCGCGGACGCTGAGGAGGCGGCCCGCGCGAAGGTTGCCTCGGCGATGGCGGGCACGGCCACACCCAGCTCCAGCGCCGTCTGGGTGGTCCACGCACCGGTGCCCTTCTGCCCGGCGGCGTCCACGATCACGTCGACGAAGGGCGCACCGGTGGCCGGGTCGACCCGGTCCAGGACCTCCGCCGTGATGTCGATCAGATAGGAGTCCAGCTCGGAACGCTTCCAGGCGCGGAACACCTCCGCGATCTCGGGCACGCTCATGCCGGCCACGCGGCGCAGCAGATCGTAGGCCTCGGCGATCAGCTGCATGTCCGCATACTCAATGCCGTTGTGGACCATCTTTACGAAGTGGCCGGCACCGCCGGGGCCCACGTGGGTGCAGCAGGGCACGCCGTCGACCTGGGCGGCGATGGACTCCAGCAGCGGGCCGAGCCGCTCGTAGGAGGCGGCAGTTCCACCAGGCATGATCGAGGGGCCTAGCAGAGCTCCTTCCTCCCCGCCGGACACGCCCATGCCCACGAAGTGAATGCCCTGTTCGCGCAGGGAGGCCTCGCGGCGCTCAGTGTCGCGGAAGAAGGTGTTGCCGGCGTCCACGATGATGTCTCCCGGCTCCAGCAGCTCGCGCAGCTGTTCGATGACGGCCTCGGTTCCGGCGCCGGCCTGCACCATGATGATGACCGCGCGCGGACGGCGCAGGGAGGCGACGAATGCGGCCGGGTCGGCCGCGGGCACGAAGTCCCCCTCGCCCCCGTGGGAGTCGATGAGGCGCTCGGTACGCGCCGCCGTGCGGTTGTACACGGCCACAGAGTGCCCGTGGCGGGCGAGGTTGCGCGCGAGGTTGGCACCCATCACCCCCAACCCGTACACACCGATGTCGGCGGATGCTGGCTGCGGGGCGAACTGGCTGGCTGAGGTCATCTATGGCCCTTCCCGCCCGGCACGAGGACGGGCTGGCTGTTGCTGCGGGTGGCGTCGGGACGGCGTGCGGCAGCGCACCGTTGATGGCGCCGACACTACCGCCACTGGCGGCCGCCTGCGGACACTGCGCGGGTCAACCGCCTAGAGTGGGACGGCGATGCCGCACCATCCACCTGGCCCGGGGCCCGCTCCGGCACCGGCACCGCCCCACGACGGACGACAGGAAGGTCCTCATACAACCGTGGATGCCTCCGACAACCCGACCCTCAACCCGCTCGGGGCGAGTTCGCCCCTGGCGGCCGGCGCGGCCGGACCGCAGGACAACCCGCTGCTGGATCCACGCGACCTGCGCCTACCGCGCATCGCCGACCCGTGCGTGCTGGTCATGTTCGGCATTACCGGCGATCTGGCCCGCCGCAAGCTACTGCCGGCCATCTACGACCTGGCCAACCGCGGCCTGCTGTCCCCCAGCTTCTCGCTGGTGGGACTGGGACGGCGCAGCTGGTCCGCCGACGACATGCGCGCCTACGTCGCCGACGCGGTCCGAGCCGGCGCCCGCACCCCCTGGCGGCAGGCGATCTGGGATCAGCTGGCGGCAGGCATGCGCTTCGTCGAGCTGGCCTCCTTCGATGACGCCGCAGCCTACGACCGTCTCACCCGCACCGTTGCCGACCTGGACGCGACCCGGGGCACCGGCGGCAACCGCGCCTTCTACCTCTCGGTTCCCCCGGCCTGGTTCTCCGCGGTCACCGAGCGCGTGGCCGCCTCCGGGCTGGTGGACGAGGTACCGGGCTCCTGGCGGCGAGTCATCATCGAGAAGCCCTTCGGTCACAACCGCGCCAGCGCACAGGAGCTGGACGCCGTCGTGTCCCGGATCGTGCGCCCCGACGACGTCTTCCGCGTCGACCACTACCTGGGCAAGGAGACGGTGCAGAACATCCTGGCACTGCGCTTCGCCAACACCATGTTCGAGCCGCTGTGGAACCAGCGGTACGTGGACCACGTACAGATCACCATGGCGGAGGACATCGGCATCGGTACCCGCGCCGGCTACTACGACACGATCGGCTCGGCACGCGACGTCATCCAGAACCACCTGCTGCAGCTGCTGGCCCTGACCGCCATGGAGGAGCCCATCAGCATGCGCGCACCCGCCATCCGCTCCGAGAAGGAGAAGGTGCTGGCCGCCGTGAGGCTGGAGCGGGCCGGCGTCCTCGACCTGGACGCAACCACGGCTCGCGGACGCTATGAAGCCGGCTTCCAGGGCGGCGTACCCGTGCGCGGGTACCTGGAGGAGGACGGCGTCACCGACGACTCCCGCACCGAGACCTTCGCCGCGGTGCGGCTGGAGATCGCCAACCGGCGCTGGGCGGGCGTGCCCTTCTACCTGCGCACCGGAAAGCGCCTGGCCCGCCGGGTGACGGAGGTGGCGGTGGTTTTCAAGCGGCCTCCCTTCCTGCCCTTCACCGACGCGGCCACGGCCGGGCTGGGCGCCAACACGATCGTGCTGCGCATCCAGCCCGACGAGGGCATCACCATGCGCATGGCCTCGAAGGTTCCCGGCACCCAGATGGAGCTGCGCGACGTAACCATGAACTTCGGCTACGGCGCCTCCTTCAACGAGGAGTCACCCGAGGCCTACGAGCGGCTCATTCTGGATGCGCTGCTCGGCGACGCCCCGCTGTTCCCGCAGCAGCGCGAGGTGGACCTGTCCTGGCGGATCCTGGACCCGGTGATCGAGCACTGGGCCGGGAATGGGGAGCCGGAGGGCTACCGTCCCGGCTCCTGGGGGCCGCCCTCGGCCCATGACCTGCTCGCCCGCGACGGCCGCGCTTGGAGGCGCTCATGATCATCAACCTCACCGAGACCACAACCGACGAGATCGTCTCCACGCTCCTGTCCGAGGGCGTAAGCAGCGGCTCACGCGTCCTGACACTGGTGATCGACACCGACCGCGACGGTCTGGAGGAGGCCCTGGTGGCCGCCCACGGGGCCAGCCTGGACCATCCCTGCCGCGTGGTCGCGGTCGTGTCCCCGCAGTCCGGTGGCCGTGACGACGCCGATGAGGCCCGGCGCCACAATGGGCGCGGTCCCGGCGGCGCGGTCGGCCATCTGGACGCCGAGATCCGGCTCGGGCACGACGCCGGCGCCGGCGAGACGCTGGTGCTGTATCCGGAGGGTGAGGCGGCACGCCACGCCGACACCCTGGTGGTGCCCTTCCTCCTGCCCGACGTCCCCGTGGTGACCTGGTGGCCGGATACGCCGCCTGTGCGCCCGGCCACGAGCCCGCTCGGGGCGCTGGCCACCACCCGCATTACCAATACCCCCTCCCAGCCGGACCCGTCTGCGGCGCTCGCAGCCCTGGCCCCGGAGTACACGCGCGGCGACATTGACCTGGCCTGGACACGTATCACCCTGTGGCGCGGCATGGTCGCCTCGACCCTGGACTCGGTGCTGTGCGCCGGGTCGGTCCGGGGAGTCGTCGTGGCCGGGGAGCCGCGCAACTCCTCGGTCTCCCTCATGATCCGCTGGCTGCGGCTGCGCCTGGGGGTCGAGGTGGAGCGGGTCGATGCCCCGGAGATCCCCGGCATCGCCACCATCACGGTACGCACGGACTCCGGCGAGCTGGTGATCACCCGCAAGGACTACGAGCGCGTGGTGATCACGCGCCCCGGTGCCCAGCGCCCACAGGTCGTGACCATGGCCCGCCGCGAGCCGGTGGCCACCATGAGCGAGGAGCTGCGCCGCCTGAGCCCCGACCTGGTATACGAGGAGGTCCTGGCGACCTTCGCGGAGGACCACGCCGCAATCACCACCACGCACGAAGGAAGCCGCTGATGACCACCATCGATGCCGCCGCCGTCAATGCGGCCGCGGACGCCCGCCCCCGCCCGTCCGTCGTCGTCCACGACTCCATGGCTAAGGCGGCTGCTGCCGCCGCCGCGCAGACCGCGCAGCTGCTTTCCGACGCCGTAGCCGAACGGGGCGTCGGCCACCTGGTCCTGACCGGCGGGTCGGGCGGTGAGGCGCTCGCCGCCGCGCTGCCCGCCGCGCTGGCAGCCGCCGGCCTCACACCCGCGCACGGCCTGGATCGCCTGCACCTGTGGGAGGGCGACGAGCGCTTCGTGCCGGCCGGCCACCCGGACCGCAACGACCTGCAGGTGACGGCGCTGGTGGCCGCCGGAATCCCGGAGGCGAATGTGCACCGGCTGCCTGGCCCCGAGCAGGTGGACTGCGTCGACGCAGCGGCAGAGGCGCTGGCCGAGGCACTGCGGGAGCACGGCCCTGCCGGCGGGCGCTTCGACGTCGTCCACGTGGGGCTGGGGCCGGATGCGCACGTGTGCTCACTGTTCCCGGGGCACCCAGACGCGCCCACCACCGGCACGGACGTGATCGCGGTGCATGACTCCCCCAAGCCGCCGCCCGAGCGCGTGTCCTTCACCTTCGACGTACTGCACCGGGCGCGCCAGGTAATGGTGGTCGCCGGAGGAGCAGGCAAAGTGGAGGCAGTCACCAAGGGCCTGGCCCGCCCCGACGTCGTCGCCGCCCCGGCCTCCTGCGCCCGCGGCGAGGGCACGGTCTGGCACCTGGATCGCGCGGCCGCCGCCGGTGTCCCCGCCTGATCCGCGGATCGTGCGCATGGACGCCCACCGGCAACCACAGGCCAGGTCCGCGGCGTATCCCAGCGTCCGGCTGGGGACAGGGATGGTCCTCCCCTGGTCACCGGCACAGTCGTCAAGTACCGTGTTTGTATGAGAATTCAACCAATTGGCTCGTCCGACCTGACCGCCTCCAATATCATCCTCGGCCTGATGCGCATCAAGGATCTCAGCGACGCCGAGATCCGCACCCTGGTGGGAACGGCCCGCGACGCCGGTATCACCATGTTCGACCACGCCAATATCTACGGCCGCGACCACGCCTGCGAGGAGCGCTTCGGCTCGGCCCTGAACTGGTCGGCCGCCGAGCGCGAGCAGGTGGTGCTGCAGACCAAGTGTGGTATCCGCTGGGGCTGGTTCGACTTCTCCACCGAGCACATCCTCCAGTCCGTTGACGCCTCCCTCAAGGCGCTGCACACCGACTACCTGGACGTGCTGCTGCTGCACCGTCCCGATGCGCTGGTCGAGCCCGAGGAGGTCGCCGCCGCCTTCGACTCGCTCGCCGCCTCCGGGAAGGTGCGGCACTTCGGCGTCTCCAACCACACGCGCGGCCAGCTGGAGCTGCTGCGCGCCACGGTGGACCAGCCGCTGCTCGTCAACCAGCTGCAGCTGTCCCTGACGCACGCGGACATGATTGCCGAGGGTGTGGCCCTGAACATGCGCCACGACCAGTCGGTGGTGCGCACCGACGGCATCCTCGACTACTGCCGCCTTACCAGCACCACCGTTCAGGCCTGGTCCCCCTTCCAGTCCGGTGACGGCTCCGGCCCGTTCCTGGGCAACCGGGAGCGCTACGCCGAGCTCAACGACGTCGTGGACCGCCTGGCTGCCGAGTACGGCGTGGCCCCGGAGGCGATTGCCACCGCCTGGATCACCCGCCACCCTGCCCGTATTCAGGTGGTGCTGGGCACCACCCGGCCGGACCGGGTCCAGGCCGCGGCCGCCGGCTCCGAGCTGGAGCTGACACGCGAGCAGTGGTACGAGGTCTTCCGCTCGGCCGGGTACATCGTTCCCTGAGCCGCCACCCGGGCGCGAACACGCATGTTGACGCCGTCCCGCCTGGCTGCTGGAGCACTGGCCGCCGCCCTCGCCCTGGCACCGTGCGGGGCTGCGTCGGCCGCGGATACGGCCGATGCGCCCGGCCCGGCCGGCACGGCCGAGGTGCTCTGGGACGAGCGGGATATGTTGGTGCTCTCCGCGGCCTCTGCACTGGCGGCCCTGGAGGAGCTGCCGGAGGACGCACCCGCCACTGTCTCCTGGGGTGAGGGCGGCTCGCGCACCGGCTGGTTCGGCCGCGCCTGGACCGACGTCGACGGGGACGGCTGCGACACCCGCAATGAGATCCTGGCCCGGGACCTGGACGACGTGGACTTCTCCCGCCAAGAAGGCGTCCAGGGCCGCGATGCCGGACGCGGACAGGGCGCCGCGGTCTGCCCGGATGCGACTGTCTGGTCCGGCACCCTGCGCGACCCCTACACCGGTTCCGTGATTGCCTTTCAGCGCGGCCAGGACACTTCCGATGCGGTGCAGATCGACCACGTGATCCCGCTGAACTACCTGTACGCGCACGGGGCCTGGCAGTGGGACGAGCGCAAGCGCCTGCTGGTTGCCAACGACCCGCTGAACCTGCTGGCGGTGGACGGTGCCGCAAATCAGGACAAGTCCAATTGCGGGCCGGCCACCTGCCCGGCCGGCTCCACCGAGACGGGCACCTGGAGCACCGCCACCGAGCCCGGCTGGTGGCCGCCGGATACCACGTATCGCTGCGAGTACGCCCAGCGCTTCGTAAGCGTGGCCGCCGTTTACGGGCTCGGCCTGCCCGACGCCGATGCCCAGGCGCTGCGCCAGACCCTCACGGACTGCGCGGCCGGCGGAGACGGCGTCGTCTCGGTGCCCGAGCGCGTTCGCGGTGTTGGTGCCCGGGTGGGGCAAACGGTGCTGTCCGACCGCGTCTACGCGCTGGTGTGCGCCGTCGGCGCACTGCTTATTGGGCTCGGGCTGGTGGCCCGCGGCCGGGCCGCCCTGCACGTCGTGGGTGACCGCCGTCCGCGCCGGCACCGCCCCCATTCTCACCGAGGTCGGTAGACGTTACGTGCCGAGGTCGGTATAAGTGGCACCGGGGTTCGCCACCTGAACTGATCATCTAGGATCAGTCACGTGGCGAATACGCAAGCGGGCCGAGCGGCAGGAAGCGAGGACCGGAGCGCTCCAGACGCCAACGCTCCGGCGTCGGCGCGCGTTGACGTGTGGCTGTGGAGCGTGCGGCAGGTCAAGTCCCGCTCCGCCGCGACCGCGGCATGCCGCGCCGGCCACGTACGCATCAACGGCGAGACCGCCAAGCCCTCCCAGCACGTGAAGGTGGGCGACGAGATCCGCTACCGGGTGCAGGGATTCGACCGGCTGTTGCGCGTGCAGCGCATCCTGGTCAAGCGGGTGGGCGCTCCGGTCGCCCGCACCGCCTACACCGACTTCTCTCCCCCGCGGCCCACACCCCTGGACGCCCCGGCTGCGATTGTGCGGGACCGCGGCGCCGGTCGGCCTACCAAGAAGGAGCGCCGCCAGCTGGAGGCGCTGCGCGCCACACGGAACTCCGCAGTCGACATTGAGCATCTGCTTGATCAGGACAGATGAAGGCCACCCGCCCACGCTCCGCCCGCGCCGCCCTGGGCGCAGCTGCCATGCGGGACTTGCGCGGCGAGGTGGTCGCCGCATTGGGTGACGCGCCGGCTGCGAGCGGCCCGACACCCGCAGTCCGGCAGCCGCCCTCAGCCCAGGCGCTCGAGCAGGGCGTCGACGGTGCGTAGCACGCCACCCTCCGTATTTGCCGGGGCGGTCCAGTGCGCGACGGCCTGAATACCGGGATGGGCGTTGGCCATGGCGAAGGACAGCTCGGCATGTTCGTACATGTCCAGGTCGTTGAGATAGTCGCCGAAGACCGCCGTCTGCGCCGGCGTGATGCCCAGGCGCGTCTGCAGGGCTGCCAGGGCCCGGCCCTTGGAGGCGGTAGGCGGCATGAGGTCGGTCCAGTGCACCCCGGAGACGACGGCCTGCACATCCGGCACGGCCGCCTTCAGTGCCTGCGAGCTGCCGGCCTCGACGTCGCCGAAGTCGTAGACGGCCACCTTCAGCGTCCGGTTAAGCGGCACCGCGAGTAGGTCGTCGACGACCTCCAGCTCCCGGTAGTAGCGGGAGACCTCCTCCACGAAGGGCGGGTCCTGCCGGTCGATGTAGGCGCATTCCACTCCTGCCATGACGGCGCCTACGTTGTAGCCGTCGATGCCCAGATCGCGGGTAGTGGAGATGGCGGCGACCGTGTCATTCACGGATATCGTCTCGCAGTGGATGACCTCGTCGTCCTGGACCACCAGGGTGCCGTTCTCGGCGATGATCGGCGAGTGCGCGATCGGCTCGCCCAGCACTGTGCGCAGATTGGCGAGCTGGCGCCCGGAGGCGGGGGTGAACAGGACTCCCTGTGCGCGCAGCCGTGCCACCGTATCGGCGAATCCCGCCGGTAGCAGGCCGTCGCCGTCGAGCAGGGTGCCGTCCATATCAGAGACGACCAGTCTCAAGTCGACGGGGGCGGGCGGCAGCGGGGACGGTCCGGCGGCGTAGCCGGGTGCGTTAGTTGGCTTCACGGTGCCGATTGTTACAGACCGACGGACTTTGTTGAACTTGCGAGGGCAGACGAACCGGGCGCCTAGGCATGCTCGGCGGGCTCACGCTCCAGACCGGGGTGCCACGGTGCGGGCACGGGCTCCAGCAGGCCGGCTGCCGCCGCGTCGGTGAAGTCGGCCAGGCTCACGCTCCGCAGCGCCGGGTCCTCGTAAGTCGAGTAGTAGTAGGTGCCTGTGCGCGCGGAGAAGCAGCCGGTGTACAGCGTGCGCTCGTAGGCGCCGTCGGCCATGAGCGCGGCCCCGTCCACCATGGAGACGTTACCCAGGGTGTGGAACATCCGGGAGACATTTTCCGCCTCATTGTCCTTGACCGGGTAATGTGCGTTCAGGAATGCCGCCTTGGCGAACCTCGACGGCGAGTAATAGTCACCGGGAATGCCGCGCATGCCGGCGCCGGACCCGAAGGGCACGAGCTCGGCGTCGCGCCAGTGGGCGGCGTTGGGCAGGGAACCGTCGGCTGTGATGAAGGTGCGCAGGTTTTCCAAGTGCCAGTCGAAAGCGGGCTGGTTGGCCAGGGTGTCGACCGGGTTGTGGTGAATGTGCATGCCGTCCTTCATGTATTCCACCACGATGCTGCGCGTGCCGTCCCCGATTATCCAGTGCAGCAGGGAGACGCCGAGGCCATCACCGACCGGCTTGGCCACGAGCGCGGTATTTGTCAGCGCCGCCTCCGCTTCGTCGACGCTGGTGAAGTTAGCGGCGATCCACAGCGGGAACTCGTAGGCGGCCACATTGGTCTTGCCGACAACCGGTCCGTCCTGGTAGCAGGCGTAGCCGGGGAAGTTCAGCCCGGCGACGGCCAGGCCGGCTTCGTTGCCGCAGTCGAAGTACAGCGGATAGCCCTCAAGGACGATGCCCATACCGATCACTGCGTGCGCGGCCGGAGCGCCATCACCGAACGCCGAGCGGATCATAAGGCCCCGCGGCACGACGACGATGCGCTCGCCGAAGGACGTGCTCCAGTCCAGATTGCGCCCGAAGTACATATTGCCTTCGCTGTCCGTGAACCTGATCGCCGTACACATAGCAGCCTCTTTCCGTGTGCGAGCGTTGACAAAGTATTGACTGAACGGCGTCGGCCGGGCGCCTGGAAAAAATATAGTACGCCGCTCTAGTAAATGTGCGAGATGTCGCCAACTCGATACGGCAGGCACCTTGTCTGGGAAAATAATGAAATTGGGCTGCGGTTTTCCGGGGTACAGTTACAGTTAAACAACTACGCCTTGCGCTGCTGTCAGATCGCTGCTTACCAGGTACGCCGGGAACACGCTTGAGCACGGAGCGTGGCCCACGAGCAGATTGATGCGGCGTTGAACGATTCGGCCTACACCGGCCTACGCTACTGTATTCACTGCGGTTCGACCTGAGTTCGGCCTCCAATTCAGCGATCCGTGCGCGAACCAGTCAGCCGGCCGCGATGACCGCCGCCGACTGACTGGTCAGGCTACCTAGGTTGCCGCCCGCGTCGTTCCCGTCGTCTTGTCACTCAGCCTCGAAACCCTGGGAGTCGAACTTCAGGGTGCGGGCGTTCTCGCTGATGGTGCGCACGTCGGACTCATGGAATCCACCGGGCTTGGTGGCCTCAATGTCGATGGTGATCTTCAGTTGCGCACCTGTTCCGGCGAGACGGTCGATCACCTCGCGGGTGACCGTGCCGATGTCACGGCCATACCGCTCCGGATCGACGGTGACGTATCCGAAGAACCGGGTTGGCCCCGTCTCCGTGTCCGGCTCACCGGTGCCGGACGAGCCGCCGGCCTTCCCGCCGCCTATGCGGTGGCGTGAGTCAGACGTGTCGCCGCGGTCGGCTCGACTCTGCCCTGATTCGGTAGAGGTCGGCTTCGAATCCGGCCTAGTTGTTGCCGACGACGCAACTGCGGCCCGGTCGGCGTCGAGCTGTAGCTGCGCCTTGGCCGCATCAACCAGCAGCGTGGAGTCGGTGACCTCAATGCGGGCATCGGCCTGGGGCGGGATGATCAGCCCCCGGTACCTTCCGTTCTCCGCGTCCTTGCCGGAGGCGACGGCAAAGCGCTCGTCCCCGACGAGGACGGCGTCGACACAGCGGCGGATGCAGTCGTCCAGCACGCTGCGGCGGACCAGCCGCGGCAGGTACGGGTAGCGGGTCAGGTAGCCCCACAGTTCCCCCACGCTCAGTTCGCCATCCCGCTCCCACACTTCCTTTAGTTCGCTGTGGAGCATGACTCCGAGGAAGGACGCACCGAGTTCGGTGACGAGCTGCTCCTCCCGGCGGAGCTTCAGGCCGACGCGCTCGGCCAGCGAGCCACTGCCGGAATCGGGAATCCTGGTGACCTCGACTTCGAAGGGGGCGGTGGCGACGGGCTGGTAGGGATAGAGCGCCCACTGGTAGGTTCCGCGCAGACGGTCCTCAACGGTCTGATTCAGCCGCGTCAGCTCCTCGCTGACCTGCTGGTTCTGCTGGGCCGAAAGGTTCAGTGACTCGGTGTTCGCCTGCACCTGCCTCCAGCCCAGGTAGCTGCGGGTGGCGGCCTCCAGGGAGGCGAGCTCAGCGGCGTCGGCCAGCAGGAACACCAGGGCGTTTCGGTGCGTGCGCTGGGCAGCGCCCCTGGCCTCGATGGCCTCATGCACCCAGCGGTGCGACGGCGAGTCGGGGCCGTCCTGCTTGCTGCGGGCGTGGCGTGGGTGAACGACGACGAGCCGGGTCTCCTCCAAGTCGGGGATCTCCGCGCTGGAGGCGGGTGCCAGGTGCACCCGGTCGAAGACGCCGCGGGCACGGTCCTGGCCGGCCAGGCGCCGGACGATCTCGTTCCACACTAGTTCCTCGTCCTCGCGCAGCCGCTCGGCGTAGTCGTTGGCGGTCTTGGTCAAGGACGGGCTGGTGTCGAACCAGTAGTGCCCCTGATCCTGGTAGAAGTAGGTGGAGCGCTGGGCCAGCGCCTCCACGGCGCTGCCGAAATTGCCCAGCACGTCTCCGGGCACGGCTGTGCCTAGCCATACGTACGGCTTGTCGATCCCCTTGTGGGCCGAGCCGGTCCGCGGTGCCGCCCCGAGGAACACGGTGCGGGCGACGCGCCGAGTGATGAAGCGCGAGCCCAGGCTCGTGCGCTCATTGTCGATCGCCTGGGCGGTGGAGGCCGGGCCGTCAATGTCCGAGTCGATCACCGGCTTCCAACGATCCTCCAGATACTGGGTGAGGTCGGTGTTGACGGTGGTCGCACTCAGGGGCACGTTGCCGGGCAGGATCAGTGGCGAGGCGTCCTGCGAGGCCCACAGTTCATGAACCACGGAGGAGACGAGTTTGAGCACGCCGCGGGTGCGCTGGAAGCGCTCCAGGGTGGACCAGTCCTCATACAGACGGTCCAGTAGTTCGGGGTGCAGCGGGTAAGAGGCGCGGATGCGCTTGTCGTAGTCGTCGTCTGGTCCGGACGCCTCCCGAGGAAACAGGGCGGGCGCACTGCGGTAGACGTTCACGAACGCACGGGCCGTGGTCCGGATGGCCTGGTGGCCCTCGGCGTCGGGCTCCTGGAACAGGCGGCGCCGCACGATCTCGAAGGACTCGTCCCGGCTGGAGGGGCGCCACTGGTCGGCCACCCGACGGATCACGTTCTGCAGCCGTTGCAGGGCGAGGTGCCCGTTCTCGCCACCGATCTCAATGTCGCTGCCGCGCCCGTCCGGGCCGGAGTCCGACGCCGGGATGGAGACCACCAGCATGGTGCCCGGTATGGAGCGCACCACCTCGGTCAGTGACTGGGCGAAGGTGAACTGGGTGTCGAAGGCGCCCGCCGGGAGCTCTTTGTCGGTGAGCAACTGGCGGGCGTAGGCCACCCACTCGTCGATGAGTATCAGCGCGGGCGTGTAGCGGCGCAGGAGTGTCGCCAGGGAGTCGCCGGGGTTGGTGCCGGTGCGGTCGGCGTCGGCGATGATGTCGTAGGCCTCGCGGCCACCGAGCTGCCAGGCGAGCTCGCCCCACAGGGTGCGCACCTGCGTGCCGTCGTCCTTTACCTGCGGGGAGCCCGCCTGCAGGTAGGTGCCCACCAGGGCGACGCGGTGAACCTTGAGCCCAGCCGGATCGGGGTTGCCCGCGTCCGCCAGCAGGTCCTGCAGGTCCTGTGGGAGCTTCTGGGCGCTGGTATCGCCGAACAGGTGGTAGAGGGCGAGCATGGAGTGGGTCTTGCCGCCGCCGAAGTTCGTCTGCAGGTTGATGACGGGGCTGGCGCCGGCGTCGCCGCCGAGCCGGCGCACCGCCCGGGTCAGCAGATCGCGCAGGCCCTCGGTGAGGTAGGTGCGGGAGAAGAACTCCACCGGGTCCGCGTACTCGCTGCCGACGGCCTGCCCGGTGGCCACCTGGTGCAGGTCGGCGGCGAACTCGGAGGCGGTGAACTTGCCGCTGGCTACGTCCGGGTGGGGGCGGATGACCTCGCGCCAGGGCCGCAGGCCGTTGCCGCTCACCGTGGTCTTGGTGACGCGCTTGACCTGCTGGCGGGTCTGGGCCTCGTACACGGTGCGCTGCAGGGTGGCGTGCATCTTGTGGACGTCGGCGGCGGAGTCGACGGCGTCCACGGCCCGCAGCAGCCGCTCGGTGGTGTCCAGTGCGCGCAGGGTGTCCTCGGAGCTGAACTTCTCGCCGTGCGCCCACTGGTTGCGGGTCTCGCGCAGTTCGGAGGCGAAGCTCTGCTGGGCGCGGGAGAGCGCATTCCTGAACTCGTAGCCGTGCTCGTTGATGGCGCGCAGCAGCACCATCGGGTCGTCCTTGGAGATGGTGCGGGCAGGCCGCCCGTGTTTGGCTGCGTCACGGGCCGCCCAGGCGGTGGGCCAGTCGGCGGTGCCGAAGACCTGGGCCATGACCGGATCGACCGTGTCGATGAGTCCCTCGGCGAGCAGTTCGAAGGCGCGGCCAACGTATTCCCGGTTGCTGAGTGCCATGTCAGTCCTCTCCGTTCATGTTGAAGCCGTCCTGTATAGCGGCGGGGGCGCTGGCGAGGCGGCGGGCCTTGCCGGTGATGTCTGCCCAGGCGGTTACCAGGCCGTTGAACAGGAGGGCGTCCTCGGTGTGATGCTGTTTCTCGGCCTCGTGGAAGAGGAGGAAGCCGAGTTCCTTGATGGAGTCCGGGCTGATGCGCCGCTGCGCCTGCGCGAGCAGCTGGGCGGTCCGTTCCACGCCTTCCTGGTTCATGACTGCGGCCAGGCGCACGGTGGCCTCCCAGATGCTGATGCGGTCGTCGGCCTCGGGGCTCCACTGCCCGTCCAGCTCTGAGGGCGTCAGCAGGCGGGCCTTGCCTCCGCGCGCCTGGAAGATGCCACCGCGTTCAAGGGCACCCAGGGAGGTATCGCAGCTGCGGGCCAGCTGGTCGGCCAGGCCTGCGCTGCCCTGCTCCCACCCGTACTGGCGGTACCAGCGGGTGGCGAAGCGCGTGTCCGGGTCGGTATCCGCCTCCTGCTCGCCGAGTACCTCGTCGAGGGTGGCGTTGATGAGGGTGAGGGCGTCGCCGACGGTCATATTCGTGCCGTCGGCCTCGCGCACGCGGGTGTAGCGGGAGAACACGGAGATGCCGGGGCCGATGGCGCCCTGGGCCAGGTCCACCGGGGCGACGGCGCCCTGCATGAGGGTGCGCAGGGCGCCCGGCAGTTCCGTCTTGAGCTGGGCCGTCAGGGCGCGGCGGGTGGTGGCCGGGGCGTCCGCGGGGCGGGGTCGGCAGGCCAGCACAATGGAGGAGGCCAGGGCATTGGTGCCCTGTGACAGCATCCGATTGTCCATCTCACTGCGCATGGGCCAGGTGGCGGTGATCTCCCAGCCCGCGTCGATGAGGCCCGCCAGCAGCGTGTGCCAGCCGGTGGAGGTGGTGCCACCCGCGGCGACGTCCTGCTGCTTGTAGGCGTAGTAGACGGTCATGGGTACGGCCGGGTTGGCGCCCTGGCGGATGCGGGCGAAGACCGCATTGAAGCCCTCGACGAAGAACTTGGCGGCGCCCTCCTTGCCGTCGTGCCGGTAGGGGTTGGCCACCAGCTCCTCGGCCTTGGGGGTGAGCATGGTACCGACCACCTCGGGGTGGATGTCGTGCAGGCAGCGGCGCAGCCAGACGTAGAAGAAGTCGGACAGGTCGGAGTAGCCGATATTGTCGTAATAGGGCGGATCGGTGGAGACGACCATGCCGTTGTAGGCGCGTCCCGTGGCGCTGATCTGCTTTGCCTCGCCGACGGCGGATGCTGGAGCGTGGATGAGGGCCTTCGCCACCCACGTGAGCTGGCCGAGAAAGTTACCTGAGGAACGTGAGAAGATGTTCGTCTCCGTGTAATCCCAAGTCATCGGAATCGCCTGACGGGTGAACAGGTGAGTTATCGTGTCACGAGTGGTGTGCCAGGTGCACAGCGCATTGCAGTAATCCGCCGTGCGACTGACGCCCAGCGCCAGGTAGGTGGCCACCGCATCGGCGTAGGCCTGCGCGCCGGTGCCGCCGTCCCTGAGTCGCTCCCCCGGAGGCATTCCTGCCGAAAGGGCGTCGGCGAGCACGCGCTCGCGCGCCTCCCCCACCAGGTCACTCAGTGTGGTCAGTGCCACCAACTGCCGGTTCGTGAACAGGTTAGAGAACTTGGTCAGTCCGTATGCCGGCGGTGAGAACCATCTTGGGTTCGTCGCAATATCGCCATCAGCATCAAGGACTGGCCTGGTCACATCAGATGCGGCTATCTGCTCATCGGACGGGGACAGGTACAGTCTCCCGCGTTCCCCTGCTGCTACCACCGCGATCAGGTGTGAACCGATTCTGCCCTCGCGGCCCTCTTGGCGAATGTAGTCGTAGTTGAAGGGTGTTCCGTCACCGACAGCCTTCGCACCCTTGCCGTGCTTGATGGTCCACGCCTGATCCCCCCGCGGCCCATTGGCGTTATGTATGACCTCGTAGTGGACTTGCCCGTCGCGGACGGTGGCCTTGATCCAGGCCTCGTGGCCCTTCTTCTTGCTCAGCCACCAGGAGTTGACCAGTGGTGTTTCGATGGGGTTGGCGGGGTTGGGGCTGCGTACCGTGCGCGCCCACTTCCAGGCGATCACGGTGTATTCCTTGCCGTCGGGTCCGGTCACCTTGGGGTAGAGGCGGCCGATGCGGCGCTGCGCCTCATCGCGCAGCCACTGCCCGTAGTGGCGGACGTCCTCGGCCAGGCCCTCGGCCCGCTGGTAGAAGTTCTGCTCGGCCCCGCCCGGGTGTGCCGGCTCCCGGCCGGAAAAGCGCGGTGGGATCTCCACCAGCGCCTTGTTTATAATTACGGAGAGCGGATTAAGATCGCTCGCATGCGCTTCAAGGCCGAGACGCTGAGCCTCTAAAGGAATAGACCCCCCCCGCGAATGGGTCGACCACGGCGGGAAGCTCACCATTGTTGCTCTTGCGAATCTCGGCCCGGGCCTGGCGCAGCAGCGTCTCATCGTTGCTGTTCTCCCACACCACCAGTCGGCGCATAAGCTCGTGCAGGCGGGTGCGCTCGGCGTCCTGCTCGGCTAGGGTGGGGAACTGCTCCGGGTGGGAGGCGGGATCGTCCACCAGCTGGGCGAAGAGTACTGCACGCGCCGTGGCCAGCGGCTTGCGTGACCAGTACAGGTGCAGGGTGGAGGGATGCCCGTGGCGGATCGACTTCTCACGCACCGAGGCCTCGTTTATGGCCTCCAGGGGCAGGGAGGTCTCGATGAGCTTCTTGGCGGGCTGAGGAACGGTCACTTCATGGCTTTCTTGCTAGATATCGTGGAATGGCGGGAACGAGGTGCACGCGCTTCAGCGGGGCGGACCTCCCCGGCTCCAGTGATCGTTCCAGCCCTCATTATAGGAATGGGTGGTGGCCGAGGGCTCCAGGTGGGAGAAGGCGCCCAAGACGTAACGTACCCGATCGTATGCCGGCCCCCGCGGATCTACCGCCACCAAAGCCAGGCGGTGACGATCTGCCTGCGTGCGGGCGAAGGCGACCTCGTTCACGGTGATGGTGAAGGTGTCGGCCCCCGCTACGCGCCCCTTGACCTCCAGGTAGTACACGGCGCCGGTGGGATCGGTGGTGCGGATGTCATAGCCGGGGTTGTTGTGCGGCATCTCCTCCGGTGTGCGTCCCAGAGCCCGCTCGGCGGCCAGCACGGCGTCCACGGCCCGACGCTCAACCTCCTGGGTGTGGCGCGCGAAGCGGGCCTGCGCCTCCGCAACCGCTTCCGCATGAGCCAGCAGGCCGGTCAGCACCCGGCTCGGAACCACCAGCGCCATACCTCGTATAACCGCCGGGGCGGGCACCAGCTGAGTGGCGTCGTCGAGTTCGCGCATGCGGCGCTCCAGGCGCGCCTCCAGGCTCTCGACACGCTCCAAGGCGGTCTGCGCCCGCAACCGTCCGAAATTGCCCTGACGTTCCTGGGCCTCCAACTGGTTGTACTGGTTGTCCCAGTAGTTGATCTCGACCAGGAGGCGCTGACGCACCTGGGCGCGGGTACGGTCGGTCTCCGCGCCTATCCGGGCCTTGATCTCCTCCAGGCGTGGCAAAAGGCCCTCCCGGTACGCCCAGGCGCGCACATCCCGCTCATGCGAGTGGCGCAGCCAGTCGGCGTCAAGCAGGTGGGCAATGGCCTCATGCTCCTCGGGGCGGGGCCGGTCGTAATCGAGGTAGGCGGGGGTTGGTGTAACCGTGAAGGTGCCGTCCTCCCCGAGTGCGGGGTAGTCGAAGTGGTGCGAGACGGTACGCCCGTCTACGCCGGTAATGCGCTGCTCCACCGTGTGCAGCAGCGCCGAGGCGTCTGCCTGCTTATCGCGCCGGTCGATGAATACCGTACCGCGTCGCAGACACGGCCCCAGGTCGGCGATGGTCGCCTCGATCACGGCGCTGAGCAGTGGATGCCCGGGAGCGAGCAGTGCAGCCGGAGGCAGGCCCTCGGGGTGCAGGCGCTCTAGCTCAAAAGTGACACGCTCATAGGCGCCCGGAAGCGGCACCAGCCGGTTGGCGCGACGGGCAAGACCCAGCAGGCGCGGCGGTACGCGGCCGATCTCGTACCGGCCGGACTCCCGGCGGCTCATGCGCCCGCCCAAGCGCTGGAAGGCGGGAATGAAGAATGCGGCGATGTAGCCGGGCTGGAGGCGGCGCTCACGCGCCCGCTCCATACGGCGGCGCACAGCCTCCAGGTCCAGGGCGGAGAACATATCCGGGTGCAGAGCGCGCTCCTGCAGTACCTCATCGAGCCCGGCGGATACACCGGTATCGATCACCCGGTCCAGTTCCGCCTTGACCTCCGGCCGGTCCCCATAGCGGATGGCCTCGATGAGCAACTCGCGCAGGGACCGCTCCTCGAAGGCGCCGGAGTCGCCTAGCACATTGAACAGGTTGCCGTTGTAGGCACGCGACATCTGGCCGATCTTCTCCAGCAGCCGGGTGAATACCTCGCCCTCGCGGGTGCCGAAGGCCACCATGTTCCACAGGTGGCAGACCTCCCGCTGACCGATGCGGTGGATCCGACCGAAGCGCTGCTCGATCCGGTTCGGGTTCCATGGCAGGTCGTAGTTGACCATGAGATGCGCGCGCTGCAGGTTGAGGCCCTCCCCCGCCGCATCGGTGGCCAGCAGCACCACGGCGTCGGGATTGTGCGTGAACTCCTCGCGGGCGGCCTTGCGGTCCTCCCGGCTGGTGCCGCCGTGGATGGTGACGACGGCGTCGGCCCGTCCGAGTTGAGCGGCGATCCGGCGCTCAAGGTAGCCGAGGGTGTCCCGGTGCTCGGTGAAGATGATCAGCTTGCGTGGCGGTCCAGCGCGGTTGGCGAGCAGCTGCTCGTCGAGAATGGTGCGCAGCTGCGCCCACTTGCGATCCTCGTCGGACTCGCGCACTCGCCTGGCCACCGCGATGAGGTCCTCCAGGATGGTGATCTCGGCGCGCAGCTCGCTGACCGTTTGGGCCGCCGTCGCCAGGTCTGCGACCTCGTCCACCTGCGCCTCGAAGCGGGCGCGCTCAAGCCAGGGAACCTCCTCGTCGAGTTCATCGAAGGACTCCAGATCGAAACCGACCGGCAAATCGAGGTCGAACGGTAGTTCCCGGTCTGCGGCCTCCCAGGCGGGCGGCGCGCCGTCGCCAGTAGCAGCGGAGAACCGCCCGCGCTGCACCTCCAACAGGCGGCGCTCCAGGCGGTCGCGGCGCCGCTCAAGGGAACGCACAATCGCCTCGGGGCTGGAGGCCAGGCGCCGCTGCAGTACCGTGAGCGCGAAGCCGACGTTGTTTCCTCGCCGCCCCTGGCCGGCCTGTATCAGCCGCTCGGCCCGTCCCATCTCGGTGCGTACGTATTCGGTCACCTGCTCGTACAGGTCCTGCTCGGCGGGGCTGAGCCGGTAGGTGACGGTGTATGCGTGCCGCTCCGGGAACAGTGGCCTGCCGTCGAAGGTGAGCAGGTCCTCCTTGACCATGCGGCGCATGAGTCCGTGGGTGTCGGTGCGGTGCACGCCGCTGCGGAACTGCCCCTCGAAGCGGTCACGGTCCAGCAGCGACATGAACAGCTGGAAGTCCTCCTCCTTGCCGGCGTGCGGGGTGGCCGTCATCAGCAGCAGGTTGTGCGCCCTTTCCGAGAGCACCCGTCCCAGGCGAAAGCGACGGGTCTCGGTCACGTCGCCCGACCAGTTGGAGTAGTGGGCGCTCATGCGGTGGGCCTCGTCTACCACCGCAACGTCCCAGCCCACCTCACCGATCTGCTCCATGAGGTCGTCGTCACGGGAGATCTGGTCCATGCGCACGATCAGGTAGGGGTGCTCGGCGAAGACGTTGCGCCCCTGGGCGTCATCACACATCTGGCGAGTGAAGACCTTGAATTGAAGATCGAATTTGCTGGAGAGTTCGTCGTGCCACTGCTCCACCAGTCCCCCGGGTGCGACGACGATCGCCCTCTCGCAGTCGGAACGCAGGATAAGTTCCTTCAGGTACAGGCCCGCCATGATGGTCTTGCCCGCTCCGGGATCATCGGCGAGCAGGAAGCGCAGGGGCACACGCGGCAGCATCTCCTCGTACACGGCCCGAATCTGGTGGGGCAGCGGGTCCACGTCGGAACCGTTGACGGCCGCCATCGGGTCATACAGGGCGGCGTACTTAATGCGCAGCGCCTCCGCGGCCAGGCGGAACTCATCCGGATCGGCATCGAAGGGCGGGGTGGTATCCGCATCACCAACTAGCTCGAATACGGCCACGTCGGCCTCGGTGACCATGCGGGCACCGCTACTACCCGCGTCGTCATGGTAGAACAGCTCGGACATCCCGGTGTCGATCGGGTCCACGGCCACCAGCCTCACCGTACGGCCGGGCAACAGCCCGCGCAGCCGCTGGCCGGGGCGCAAGTCAGCCAGGGTGACCGTCGGCCTGGTCGGCTCCTGCGCTGCATTCTTGACTGTCCGCTCCACGGCAGGTCCTTTCGTGTTCGACGGTGGCGGGCCAGCATACGTCCCGCCTCCGACACGTAGGCTCAAGCCGCATCGGGCCTGGGCAGCTCCCGCCCGGCGACCAGCTCCGCCACGCGGAAAACCTCCTCCAGGTCCGGGACTTCGCCGAGGTAGGTCAGCCGGTAGAGGAAGGTGCCGACCAGCATGTCCACGCTGGTAACCGGGTCCGGTCCGTTCCACAGCCCGGCATCCGCGGCGCGGGCGACGGCGTCGATCGCCCCGTCTCGCAGGGGTGCGATCACGCGCTCCCGGTAGGCGGCCGCTGCCCGGGGATGCCCGGCGAGTTCCACACCCAGGCCGGGCAGCGCCGTCGTCAGGGGCGGGCGCATGAGTAGTCGCCAGGTGTGGACGATGAGGCGCGAGAAGTCCTCCAGCGGGTCGTCCCCCGCCGGGAACTCGCGGGGTCCCAGGGCGGCATCGACGGCGTCGACGGCCAACTCGGGCAGGGATCGCCAGCGCCGGTAGATCGTGGATTTGGGGACACCGGCGCGTGTGGCCACCTGGTCGATGCGCAGGCCGTGCAGGCCCACCTCGGCCAACAGGGTGAAGGTCTCTTGCAGGATGCGTTCGTCCAGCGCGGTGTCACGTGGCCGTCCGCCGCGGCCCGCGTCTGTACGCCGGGCGGTGCCGGCCCGCAGGCCCGTCTCATCCGTGCCGTCTGGTCTGTCCGCCACGGCCTCCTCCTCATCCTGTCGCCGGATCACACGTGATTCTTCCATCGGGCATCCAATTCCGCTACCGTAGGTTGCGCAACTGTCAGTTGCGCAATGTTGGAAGGACTCATGGACAAGGTGAACCTGGCGACCTCAGCACTGTTCTTCTCCTGGCTCGCCCATGACCTGGAGGAGTACGCGACCATGCCCGGCCGCGCCCATCCCTTCATGCGCTCGCTGCCGTTCCTGCCCGAGGAGGTGCGCCTGCGCGGACTCTCCCGCGACCAGGTGCAGGTGGCACTGAGCCTGATGGGGGCACTGATGGCGGCCGCCTCCGTGGACGGCTTCCGCACCCGGGGACGTTCGGCCTTCTATCAGGCAATGCTCTACGGCTACGGCATGCACGCCTTCATGCACCTGGGCTCGGCGGCGCTCGCACGCGGTTACACACCGGGGTGCGCAACGGCGCTGCCCGTGGTGCTGCCGTTCTGGCGCTTCGCCAAGGCCGCGCTGCGGGCCGACGGCGTGGAGCCGAAGGCCGCCCGGTGGACGCTCCCCGCGTTCCCCGTCGTGGGCGTCGTGCTGCACGGCGCGGGCTATCTGGCCGCCCGGCGCTGGCGGAGGCTGGCGGCATGAGGCGGCCGAGCGCGGTGGACGCGGCCACGTTGGGACTGGCCGTCTGCTATCTGCTTAACGACGGCGAGGAACTGGCAACCTACCGCGCCTCCTCCGCCTGGCTGCTGCGACGGGCACCGCGCTGGGTCCCGCTTGCGGAGCAGGTGCGGCGCGACGGTAACGTTACCGTGAAGCCCCGAGTCGACCGAGGAGAACGGAGACAATCACAGTGACACGTGTACTGGTTACCGGAACGAGCACCGGACTGGGGCTGGGAGCCCTGAGCGACCTGCGCAAGCACGGGGCGCAGGTGGTGGCGCATGTACGCCGTTCCGAGCAGCTCGACGCCGTCGGCCGCGCCCTGGGAGAACAGGTTCCCGGCGTCGTCGGGGACCTGGCTGACCGGGCGCAGGTGCGGGAGGTGGCCGAGCAGGTGGCCGCCCTGGGTGGTGTGGACGCCGTCATCCACAACGCCGGCACCATGGACGAGCGCCTGGTGCTATCCGTAAATGTGGTGGCCCCGTATCTGATGACGGCGCTTGTGCCCGCGCGGCGGCACGTGTACCTCTCCTCCAGCATGCACCGCGGAGCGCGGCTCAATACCACACGACTTGCGGGCATGGACTGGACGGGTACGCGGCCGACGGCGTCGTACTCGGACTCCAAGCTGCTGGTGACGGCGCTGGCGGCCGCAGTGGGCCGCCTCCACCCGGGCACGTGGGCGAACGCCGTCGACCCGGGCTGGGTGCCCACCCGCATGGGTGGCGCTGGCGCCCCGGACGACCTGGACGCCGGGCACCACACCCAGGCCTGGCTCGCGCTGGGCGAGGACCCACGCACCCACACCAGCGCCTACTGGCACCACCTGCGCACCCAGCAGCCCGACCGGCGCGTGAATGACATCGAGTTCCAGGACCGGCTGCTGGCCGCACTAAACCAGGCCACCGGCACGCGCCTGGACTAGGACAGGCGCTCGATCTCCTCCACGATTACACGCGGCTCATCCAGCATCATCAGGTGTCGGGAGCCGGGCACGCGTCGTATGCGCGAAGCGCGGAATGCCGTGAGCAGGCTCGTCACCGCCGCCGCGCCGTTGAATGGCGGCGCCTCCAGGACGACTGCCGGCACCGGCGCGGGTATCGCCTGCCGTCTGCGCAGCGCCAGCAGTTGCGCCGCCTGCCCACGGAACGCCAGCCATTCCGCCGCCGCAGCCGCCAGTGCCCGCTCACTGCCCCACAGGGGTCGCCATCCGGCCGAGTCAATCGCCTCCGGCCTGGTCGTCTGCGACCTCATGCCCGCCCGCAGCATCCGTCCGGCGGCCACGCGCACCGCCGCGAGACGCAGGCAGCGTGTCGCAATCCGGTCCAGTGCGCCGGCCGCGGCCGACGCGCGGGCATGCGGCGGCGTCGCCGACGGGTCCACCAGCATTACCCCGGTCACCCGCCCGGGTCGTAGCCGGGCGATCGCCTCCGCCTGGAAGGCGGCCATGGAGTGCGCCACTACCACCACCTGCCCCGGCTCCGCGTCCAGCAGCTCCACCAAGAACCTGGCCTCCCCGGCCAGTGACGGCGGCCCCGCGTGCCGGGTGCCGTGGTGTCCGGGACGGTCCACGGTGATCACCCGACGACCGGGCAAACAGGCGACCACCTCGTCCCACCCGGCGGCGGACAGCCCACAACCGTTCAGGAGCATCACCCCCGGCCCGCGTCCGTCCCGCACCCGGACCGTATGACCGCTCGGAAAGCGCCCCGCGGTGATCCGCCCCGGGTCAGTCATTACTCACCTGCCGATTGTTCTTCCAGTTCGTCCTCGAGCCGCCACGCCAGCAGCGCCATCCAAGCCGAGCACGCCAGCACCTGGACGGCCTGTACGGGGCCCTGAGTTCCGGGGGCGAGCCTGGGCGCCACCGCGGTGAACAGCAGCAGCGCGGCGATCACGACGCCGAAGGCCACCACCGCCCAGAACCGCGCCGTGCGGCCGTTGCGCTCGGCCATGCCCAGCGCAACCAGGGCGATCAGGGTGACCAGCGTGACCGATACGAGTACGGATGCGGCCTCGTGCAGGTGCCTGGCCAGGCTGGGTGTGGCTGCGCACACCGCGTCCCGGCTCTCCGCGCACGGCAGGTTGAACAGGCTGTCCAGCACCGTCCCGGCCGCAACCAGCCCCAGGGCCACCGACGCGTGCTGGGCGCGAACGCCGAGCCATCGGCTCCAGCCGCGCCGTCCGAGCACGGCGATGACGGCGAATACGGTTGCGGCCGTCAGGTCCCCCAGGCGGAAGAACCACTGGTAGGGCTGGTCCTGCGCGGCCAGCTCGGACAGATAACCGAACAGTGCGCGCGGGTCGCCGTTCAGCCGCCACGCCAGCCAACTGTTGTAAGTGACGACGGCGAGCAGCGCGAGGACAACCCGTGCCCGGCGGGCGGTCATTGCTCCGGCCTCACCAGCGGGAAGGCGATCGTCTCGCGGATGGACGCGCCGGTGAGCATCATGACCAGCCGGTCCAGGCCCACGCCCAACCCACCCGAAGGCGGCATGCCCTGCTCCAGCGCCGCCAAGAACGCCTCGTCCAGCTCCATGGCCTCGGGGTCGCCTCCGGCCGCCGCCAGGGACTGGGCGGTCAGGCGTTGACGCTGAATCACGGGATCGACCAGCTCGGAGTAGGCGGTCCCCACCTCGGCACCGAACACAATCAGGTCCCACCGCTCGGCCAGCCGGGCATCCTGGCGGTGGGGCCGGGTCAGTGGCGAGGTCTCCGCCGGGAAGTCGGTGAAGAAGGTCGGGGCGACGGTAGTGGACTCCGCCAGGTGCTCGTACAGCTCCTGCATCAGGGTTCCCCACCCCCAACGCGGGTCGTAGGGCATGGCGATCCTGTCAGCGGCGGCGCGCAGCGCCTCCATGGGGGTCTCCGGCCCCACCTCCTCCCCCAGCCCCTCGCTGACGGCTTCGCACACGCTGACCGTCCGCCACGGGGCCGCCAGGTCGATCTCCTGCTCGGTGCCGCCGACCCGGCCGCGAATCACGGTGGTCCCGAGAGCGCCCTGGGCGGCGGAGATGATGAGGTCGCGTGCCACGTCCTTCATGACCTCGTAGTCGGCGTGGGCCTGGTAGGCCTCCAGCATGGTGAACTCGGGGTTGTGCGTGGCATCGGCGCCCTCGTTGCGGAAGTTGCGGCCGATCTCGAAGACTCGCTCCATGCCGCCGACCATGAGGCGCTTGAGGTACAGCTCCGGGGCGATGCGCAAGTACAGGTCCAGGTCGTAGGCGTTGATGTGCGTCTTGAACGGGCGCGCGTTCGCGCCGCCGTGCACGGGCTGGAGTATGGGCGTCTCCACCTCCAGGTAGTCACGTCCCAGCAGTTCCCGGCGGACCGCCTGGATGGCGTGGGAGCGTGCCGCGACCATCCTGCGCTCCCCGGGGTCGACGATCAGCGCCAGGTGACGCTGACGCACGCGGGTCTCGGGGTCGCGGATGCCCCGCCGCTTGTCCGGCAGGGGCCGCAGCGCCTTGGAGGTCATGCTCCAGGTGGACACCAGCAGGCTGCGCGTACCGGTGCGCGAAGTGCCCACCGTGCCGGAGGCGACCACCTGGTCGCCCGCTCGCACCAGCCGTCGGAAGCGTGTCATATCGTCGACGCCGGTTGTGGAGCGTTCCAGAAGAATCTGCAGGTCGCCGCTGCGGTCACGCAGATCCGCGAAGAGCACCCCGCCGTGGTCGCGTACCGACATGACTCTGCCGGCCACGGAGCACGCCCCCGAGGCATCGGCGCATGACGCCGTGACGTTGACCGACGGCGGGTAGGGCTCCATGCCGGCGGCGACCATGGCCTCCCGTGAGGCCAGGCGAGAGGCGAACTGCTTGGCTGGCCGCCTGGAGGGCGCCGTCCTGGATGCTCCCATGCTGATGGCGCTCAGACGCGCCGAGTCCTCGTCGTCGCGGCGGGGCTGGTTTATGTCGGTCGTGGGTGACAGCCATCCGGGCGGTGACACGAACCCCTCCGCGACTCCCATGGCAAAGGCCACACGAGCCAGGTCCCCGCCGTCGGGGTAACAGATCATCCGTGGAGACCAGACGGGGTTGTACTTCGCATTGGAGCGGTAGAGGGACTCCAGCTGCCACCAGCGGGAGGCCAACAGCATCAGGCGTCTCCACAGGCGACGCACGGGTCCGGCGCCGATCCTCTCCCCCTCAACGAACGCCGAGCGGAAGACTGCGAAGTTGAGCGATGCCCGGGTGAGGCCGAGTTCTACGCCGTCGGACATCAGGGCGGACACCATCAGCTCGGTCACGCCGTTATCGGCGCCCGGGTGTCGTCTCATCACGTCGAGGCTCAAGCCGTCCGCCCCCCAGGGGGCGAAGGACAGCAGGGCGGCGATCTCCCCGCGCTCGTCACCGGGTGGGTAGAGCGCCTCCACCATCACGCACTCGCCGTCGGAGGGGTCGCCCAGGCGGCCCAGTGCCATCGAGAATCCCCGTTCCGCCTCTCCGCCTAGCCATTCATGGGCAAGACCCGTCAGGGCGCTGAGTTCATCGGTCGGGATCTCGCGGTGTCGGCGGATCCGCACCGTGTACCCCCGCTCCTTGAGTCGGCGAACCGGCCGACGCACCTCGGGCATGTCGTCGATCCGCGTGCGTGAGAAGTCCAGTACAGCCTCGTCACCAATGTGCAGCGCCCGCAGCCCGGCATCGGCGTAGGCCCGGGCGCCCGCCTCGGAAACCCCGATGACGGCGGGGGTCCAGCCGAATTCCGCGGCGCGGCGGACGAATGCCCGCGCCGCAGCCGACCAGGTGGACGGTTCTCCCAAGGGGTCACCTGAGGCCAGCGCTACACCATTGGCGACTCGGTACACGACGGCGGCGTCATCAGTCAGCAGCGCGGACTTGTCCCGGCGGGTGGCGAAGTATCCTAGAGAGTCCGCGGGATACTCAGCCAGCAGGGTACGTACACGGCTCTCCTCCTTCACGGACATCTGCGCGATCTCCTGCTGGGAGCGCAGCAGCATCCCGAAGGCAACGAGGAAGGTGATCGCCCAGCCGAAGCCGAGCAGACTGGCCAGCCACTGGGGACTGCCCCCTACAAGCAGCTCTCCGAACTGCCGTGCGCCCACGCCGGAGACTGCGAATTTCACGAGGGCCGCGGCAAGCGTGACAGAACCGGCAGAGGCCACAAAGACCGTCAGAGCGCGGCGGCTGTTACCCGGCTGCGACCGCACCGTGTAATGCCTGCGGTATGCGGTTAATAGCCCCAGGAAGACCAGCAGCGTGGCGGTGTTCACCGTCAGGTAGGGGCGCACGTCCGCCAGCTCTTCGTCTTGGAACGCCACCGCCAGAATGAGTACGTACAGCAGGGTCACCAGTGCCGTTACCAGGGTAAGCGCGGTCCACGCCGCTCGCTTGCGCTTAGTCATGCCTGCTGCGAGCAGGAGGAGGACGATTCCGCTTAGCCAGTCGATTGACGGCAGCGGCACGATCCACAAGAAGATGAACTCCAGGACCTGACCGATACCGGGCGTGGAATTCAGTACGGTGTCAGTCAGCGCGAGTACCGCGATTAGGTACAGGACCCTAGGCAGAATGTGAGGGAAAAGGGGTTTGTGTGCCTGCATCGTCGGTGCGCGCTCCTTCCTGTCCGTGTCGGTGCTCCACGACACGAGGAAAGATTGTCAGTACCGCTCGCGGGACCTGAATCATGCGGAGGCATGATACGGCTCCGTAAGCACTCACCCTGGAAGACGATGTACCTCCTACCCTCGGGCTGCGTCTACGCGGCCGAAACCGAGGTACCGCAGATGGTCAGCTATTCGACTGCCGCTCGCGTGCCCTACGCTCGATCAGGTCACGCAGTTGTGCCCGCCCCATTCCGGTGGCAGTGACCAGCATCCGTGCCAGCTCGGCATCATCGGGCTCGGCCGGCGTATGCGCCTGCTCGGACTCGGGGCCTGACGCCCCGGTGCAGTCTGCGGTCAAGATCGAACCTCCTGATCAGCCATTGCCGGCCTGATGATCCATAAGGCAGTGATGAGCATGCTTGCCTGGCGCTAGCCGATGTGATCGACGGCTATTATCGCGCAGTCTCGCCCGACGAGGGGCCGCAGTGATCGCAATTTCTACCCATTCTGGAGCCGTGCCCGACCGAGGGGCATGCCACCCCTAATAGCTCTGGTCGGGCTGGCGGGATTTGAACCCACGACCCCTTGACCCCCAGTCAAGTGCGCTACCAAGCTGCGCCACAGCCCGTGCCCGCGCGGCTCACGCCGCTCGGAACAAGGAAGACGATAGCCCATCTGTGTCCCGACGTCGAAATCCGCGGGCGGTGACACCGCTCACCGTTCCCGGATGGCCTTGGCAGCACTGACCGGCCTCGGCGGTTATATCTACCGATCTCGGCGGGTTGGCGGGTCAGGCGGAGGCGTTCCAGGCCTTGATGCCGCCCTCAAGGTTGGTCATGGGGCCGTCGTATCCGGCGTCCTCCAGAGCCGCAATGGCGCGGGCGGAGCGCACGCCCCCGGCGCAGTAGACGATCAGCTCCCGGCTCGGATCCAACTCCCCGCGGCGCTCGACCACCTGGGCGAGCGGAATGTGCGCCGCCCCGTCGATCGTCTCAAGCTCAACCTCGTGCGGCTCGCGCACGTCCAGCAGCGTGTACTCCTGCCCGGGCAACTCACCCGCGGCGATGCGCTCGCGCAGCTCAGTGGCGGTGATCGTGTTCATGGTGCTCTCCTGTACTTCAGTGTCCTGCTCCTGCCGCGACCGGGAGCCGCACAGGGCCTCATAATCCACCAGGCGGGTGATTGTTGGCTGGGAACCGCACACGGGGCAGTCGGGGTTCTTGCCGATCGGCAGCTCCGTCCCGCGTCCCTCCCAGGCGTTGACCAGCAGCATGCGGCCGATCAGCGGTTGCGCTCCTCCGACCACCAGTTTGAGTGCCTCGGCAGCCTGCATGGCGCCAACAATTCCGGGTAGCACGCCCAGTACCCCGGCCTCGGCGCAGGACGGTACCGCGCCCGGGTCGGGCGGGCTCGGGTGCACGCAGCGGTAGCAGGGGCCGCGTTCGGCGTCGAAGACGGTGACCTGGCCGTCGAAGCGCAGCACCGCCCCGTGCACGAGGGGGATGCCCAGCAGCACGCAGGCGTCCCCCAGCAGGTAGCGGGTGGGAAAGTTGTCGGTGCCGTCGATCACCACGTCCCAGCCGCGCAGCAGCTCCATGGCGTTGGCGCTGGTCAGGGCCTCCCGGCGGGTGACGATCTCCACGTCCGGGTTCAGGGCGGCCACGGCCTCCCGCGCGGAGTCGACCTTGGGGCGGCCCGCGGCGGCGGTGGTGTGCAGCACCTGGCGCTGCAGGTTGGAGACGGCGACGTCGTCGTCGTCAATGATGCCGAGCGTGCCCACGCCGGCGGCGGCCAGGTACAGGACGGCGGGCGAGCCCAGGGCACCCGCGCCCACCACCAGGATGCGGGCGGCGCGGATGCGCTGCTGCCCGCGCCCGCCAACCTCCGGCACAAGCGCGTTGCGCGAGTAGCGCACGCGCTCGGCGGCGGTGAGTGGGCGCAGGCGGGCGTCGTCGATCAGCGAGGGGAACCCGTCCCCCGCCCCCGGCGTCATGGCTCTACCAGAACCGCTGCGCGGTGGTCAGTGGCGCAGACCGCGGTAGCGGTCGATGAGCTGCCGGGTGGAGGCGTCCTGGGAGGCGTAGGCGGCCTCGTCGCCCCGCACGGCGGGGGCAATCTCCAGGGCGAGCTTCTTGCCGAGCTCCACGCCCCACTGGTCGAAGGAGTCGATGCCCCACACAATGCCCTCGGTGAAGGTGATGTGCTCGTACAGGGCGATCAGCTGCCCGACCACGGCGGGGGTGAGGGCCGGGGCGAGGATCGACGTCGTCGGCCGGTTGCCGGTGAACACGCGGGCCGGCACGATGGCCTCCGGGGTGCCCTCGGCGCGCACCTCCTCGGCGGTCTTGCCGAAGGCTAGGGCGGCGGTCTGGGCCAGGAAGTTGGACAGCAGCAGCTCGTGCACGTCCGCGTCGCCGTCCTTGACCGGGTGGGCCGGGTTGGCCACGGTGATGAAGTCGGCGGGGATCAGCCGGGTGCCCTGGTGGAGCAGCTGGAAGAAGGCGTGCTGGCCGTTGGTGCCCGGCTCACCCCAGAAGATCTCCCCGGTATCGGCCACCACGGGGCTGCCGTCCCAGCGCACGGACTTGCCGTTGGACTCCATGGTCAGCTGCTGCAGGTAGGCCGGGAAGCGGTGCAGGTACTGGGCGTAGGGCAGCACGGCGTGGGAGGCGGCCTGGAAGAAGTTCACGTACCAGACGTTGAGCAGGCCCATGAGCATGGGCACGTTCTCCGCCGGGGCCTTGGTGGCGAAGTGCTCGTCTACGGCGTGGAAGCCGGACAGGAAATCCGCGAAGTTCTCCGGACCAACGGTCACGGCCAGCACGGTGCCGACGGCGGAGTCCACCGAGTAGCGCCCGCCCACCCAGTTCCAGAAGCCGAAGGCGTTGGCCGGGTCGATGCCGAAGGCCTCCACCTTGTCCAAGGCGGTGGATACGGCCACGAAGTGCTTGGCGACGGCGCCGTCGGTGCTGATGCCGCGCGCGGCCAGCGCCTCCAGCAGCCAGGTGCGGGCCATGCGGGCGTTGGTGAGCGTCTCCAGGGTGGTGAAGGTCTTGGAGGCGATGATGAACAGGGTGGTCTCCGGGTCCAGGTCGGAGACCTTCTCGGCGCAGTCGTTGGGGTCGATGTTGGAGATGAAGCGGGCCTCCAGCCCCTTTTGCACGTAGGGGCGCAGGGCCTCGTAGACCATGACCGGGCCCAGGTCGCTGCCGCCGATGCCGATGTTGACGACCGTCTCGATGCGCTTGCCGGTCACGCCGGTCCACTCCCCCGAGCGCACGCGGCGGGCGAAGGCGTAGATCTTCTCCAGGGTGGCGTGCACGTCGGCGACTACGTCCTGACCGTCCACGGTGAGGGTGTCGGTGGCGGGGCGGCGCAGGGCGGTGTGCAGGACGGCGCGGTCCTCGGTGACGTTGATGTGCTCGCCGGCGAACATGGCGTCGCGGCGGCCGGGAACGTCCACGGCCTCGGCCAGCTCCACCAGGGCGTCGCGGACCTCGTCGGTCAGGAAGTTCTTGGACAGGTCGACGAACAGGTCGCCCATCTCGTATGAGTAGCGTTCGGCGCGCTGCGGGTCCTGGGCGAACCAGGCGCGCAGGTCGGGCTCCATGGACTGGTGCAGCTCAGTGAGCCGCTTCCAGGCGGACGTGGTGGTGGGGTCAACCGGTGTGCGTGTTGTCGACATGTCGCCAGTCTAGGCCGTCCGCTACCGTTACCGCATGGGAGACCTGGTGATCGGCGAGGACGGTCTGGCGCGGCCCGTGTGGGCGGCCGCCGACCCGCTGCTGCGCGACTACTACGACACCGAGTGGGGCATGCCCGTGCGCGACGAGCGCGGCGTGTTCGAGCGGCTCAGCCTGGAGGCCTTCCAGTCGGGCCTGTCCTGGCGCACCATCCTGGTCAAGCGGCCCGCCTTCCGGGAGGCCTTCGCCGACTTCCACCCTGAGGCCGTGGCCGGCTTCGGGAACGAGGATGTGGCCCGGCTGCTGGCCGACGCCCGGATCGTGCGCAACCGGGCCAAGATTCTGGCCACCATCAATAACGCCCGTGCCACCGTGGCCCTGCGGGACGCCGACGTCGACGGCCTGGCGGGCCTGGTCTGGTCCTTCCGGCCGGCGGTCACACCCGCCCCGCGCACGCTGGCGGAGGCTCCCACGCGCTCGCCGGAGTCGGAGGCACTGGCCCGCCGGCTCAAGCACCTGGGCTTCCGGTTCGTCGGCCCGACGACGGCATTCGCGCTGATGGAGGCCATCGGCATCGTGGACACCCACCTGGTGGGCTCCTGGCGGCGCGGCTCGTCCGGGGTGTGGGGCTAGCGAGCGGAGGTCACGTGCTCGCTGTCAAAATCGATGACAAACGAAGTACGCGGCGCTCAAGGCGCTTCAAAAAACGTTGGAACCATGCGGGTGCCGAGTAGCGTAGAAGAGCGCTTCCCCGGCGTTTGTCATCGATTTTGACACCGCCGGTCCGTTGGCATGCCGAGCCGCCCTCAGCGCCGCTGACGGCGCTCGCGCACGCGCACGCCGATCTGGATCGGGGTGCCGGCGAAGCCGAACTCCTCGCGCAGCCGGTTCTCGATGAAGCGCCGGTAGCCGGCGTCCAGGAATCCGGTGGTGAAGATGACGATGCGCGGCGGGGCGGTCTGCACCTGGGTGGCGAACAGGATGCGTGGCTGCTTCCCGCCCCGCACCGGGTGCGGCGTGGCCGCCTGCAGCTCCCCCAGGAAGGCGTTGAGCCGCCCCGTGGGCACGCGCGTGCTCCATCCTGCCAGGGCCGTGTCCAGGGCGCGCGCCAAGCGGTTGGTGTGCCAGCCGGTGCGGGCGGAGAGGTTGATGCGTGGCGCCCAGCCCACATGCGCGAGCTCGTGCTCCGCCTCCCACTCCAGCTGCTTGCGGCGGTCCTCATCCACCAGGTCCCACTTGTTGTTGACGATCACCAGGGCACGCCCAGCGTCAACCACCTGCTGGATCACGCGGATGTCCTGCTCGGTGACGGCCTCGGACGCATCCAGTAGCACCACGCCCACCTCGGCCTTCTCCACCGCCCCCTGGGTACGCAGCACCGCGTAGTAGTCGGCGCCGCGTGCCTGCCGGATGCGGCGGCGGATACCGGCGGTGTCCACCAGCACCCACTGGCGGCCGTCGAACTCCACCACCTCGTCTACCGGGTCGCGGGTGGTGCCGGCCAGCTCGTTAACGACCACCCGCTCATTTCCGGCGAGCTGGTTCAGCAGGGAGGACTTGCCGACGTTGGGCCGCCCCACCAGGGCGATGCGGTGCAGGTCATCGCTGCGCTCCGGCCCGGCCACCGCGGAGACCTCAGGCAGGACGGCGACGACGGCGTCCAGCAGCTCGCCGCTGCCGCGCCCGTGCAGGGCGGAAACGGCGTAGGGCTCGCCCAGTCCCAGGGCCCACAGGGAGGCGGCATCGCCCTCCTGCACGGGCGAGTCGACCTTGTTGGCCGCCAGCACCACTGGCTTGCCGGAGCGGCGCAGCATCTTCACGATCCGGTCGTCGGCCTCGGTGACGCCCACGCGGGCGTCCACCACCAGCAGCACCGCGTCGGCCAGGTCCACGGCCGCCTCGGCCTGTGCGGCGACGGCGGCGTCCAGCCCGGCCACGTCGATCTCCCAGCCGCCGGTGTCAACGATGGTGAAGCGCTTGCCCGCCCACTCCGCCGGGTAGGAGACGCGGTCTCGGGTCACCCCGGGCACGTCCTGCACTACGGCCGCCCTGCGGCCCAGGACCCGGTTGACGAGAGTGGACTTGCCGACGTTCGGCCGGCCGACGACGGCAAGGACGGGCAGGCCCGCCTCCAGGCCGGCTTCGGCAGCGGGTATCTCCTCCCCCGCGAGCAGGGCACGGTCCTCCTCGTCGAGCTCGTAGTCGTCCAGTCCGGTACGCAGTGCGTCAGCACGTGCGTCCTCCAGCCGCTCACGCTCGGCGCTCTCGGCGCGCGACCGCTCGACCAGCGCGGTGACGCGGGTGATGGTCTCCTCCAGCGTCAGGTTCGAGGTATCCACCGCGGTGACGCCCTCGGGGGCGGTGAGGAACTGGGAGACGGTGGCGTCGTCGCGGTCGCGGCGCACCACCTGGTCGCGCAGGGCGGCGGCATCCACGGCCTTTCCGGCGGCGTCCAGGTCGGCGGCGCGGCGGGCCAGCCGGGCCTGCTCGCTGGCGGTCAGCAGCAGGCGCACGTCGGCGTCGGGGGCGACGACGGTGGTGATGTCTCGCCCCTCGGCGATGATGCCTGCGCCGCGGGAGAAGGAGCCGGCCAGAGCACCGGCCTCGGCGCGGATGATTTCACGCTGGAGCCGCGCCATCTCGGCGCGCACATCCAGGTTGGTGGCGACCTTGGAGACCACTGTGGACACGTGCGGGTCGCGGATGGCCTCGGCGATGTCCACCCCGTCGCAGGTGACACCGGGCGCCTCGGGATCAAGACCCATCACCAGCGGCATGGCCTGCACGGCGTGGGTGACGGCCTCGGCGTCGTCCAGGTCGATGCCGGTGCGCTCGCACCACCAGGCGGCTGCCCGGTACATGGCGCCGGTGTCCAGGTAGGCCAGCCCCAGCGCGGCCGCAACCCGCTTGGACACCGTGGACTTGCCGGACCCGGACGGCCCGTCGATGGCGACGACGATTCCCATGTGTTCCTCCAACGTTCGACCCCGCAGGCTCCGGCGAGCCGGTCGGTCTCAAGGGGTAAGCGTCCCACAATCACGCGCCGCCGCACGGATCGGCGGCAGATGAGTCCGCCCACAGCCGCGCCGCGGCAAGTGCTCCGCCCTCCTTAGGACACGACCACGCGCCAGCCGCGGGCGTCCAGGGCCTCCTCCAGCCCCTGGGCGGCGGCCGGCATGACCGAGAGCATGGCCAGGCCGGCGCTCTGCCCGGGCGAGTGCTCCATGGCGAAGTCCTCGATATTGACGCCCGCCTCGCCGACGTCGGAGAACAGACGGCCCAGCGAGCCGGCCGAGTCGGGCACCAGCACCTGCACCTGCGCGTAGCGGCGCGGCGCCCCGCCGTGCTTGCCCGGTATGCGGGCCTGCCCGGCATTGCCGCGGGTCATCAGGTCGGTGATGGCGCCGACGGCGCCGGGGGCGATGGTAGCGGCGTCCCCGGCGGCGGTGTAGGCCGGGTCGCCGGGGTCGACGGCGGCAGGCGCGATCCCGTTGATCAGTGTGTCCAGGTCCCCGCGCAGCTGGCGCAGCATGTCCACCACCGGCCCGGCGTTGCCGACCACGATCGCCGACCACAGCCGCGGGTCGGAGGCGGCGATGCGGGTGGTGTCGCGCAGCCCCTGCCCGGCCAGGCCGAGCGCGTTCTCGGGGGTGGACTCCAGGCGGGCGGCCAGCAGGGAGCTGACCAGTTGGGGGACGTGGCTGACGGCGGCGACGGCGGCATCGTGCTCGGCGGCATTCATGCGCACCGGGGTGGCGCCGACGTCGACGGCCAGGTTGCGCACCGCCAATTCGGCCTCCGGGGCGGACCCGTCGGCGACGACCACCCAGGGGTGGCCGGCGAACAGGTCGGAGTCGGCGGCGGCGGCTCCGGACCGCTCCCGCCCGGCCATGGGGTGGGAGCCGACGTAGCGGCGCGCCTCCCGCCCGCCGTGGCGGCGCACCTCGGCGGCAATGCGCGCCTTGACGCTCGCGACGTCCGTGACCACCGCGTCTGGGTGGGCGGCCAGCTCGCGCAGCACCACGCCGGCGGCCACGTCCGGTGGGGTCGCGACCACGATCAGGGCGGGTTCGGCGCTGTGCTCGTCACGCACCTGCCCGGCGCCCATGTCGCGCGCCAGTGCCAGGGAGGTGGGTGAGGTGTCGGCTAACTGCACCGGGACGCCGGCTGAGGTCAGGGCCAGCGCCAGGGACGTGCCCAGCAGCCCGGTGCCGACCACCAGCACCGGCCCCCGGGTGGCGAGCGGGGCGGAGGGGTTTCCGGCGGCGCTCACAGGCCCACCTCCTTTTGCAGTGCGCTTACCTCCGCACCCGTGAGCGGGCGCATCTCCCCCGGGCGCAGACCGCCGAGCGACAGCGTTCCGATCCGGGTGCGGGACAGACGAGTTACGGGGTGCCCGACGGCTGCCAGCATGCGGCGCACGATCCGGTTGCGGCCCGAGTGCAGGGTGACCTCAAGGATCGAGGCGTCCGGGGCGGAGTCCTTGACCACTACGCGGTCCGCGGCAATCGGCCCGTCCTCCAGCTCGATGCCGCGCTTGAGCCGACTCGGCAGCCCGCTGCTGACGTGCCCCCGCACCACCGCCACGTAGGTCTTGGCGACCTCATAGCTGGGGTGGGTGAGCCGGTGGGTGAGCTCGCCGTCGTTGGACAGCAGCAGCAGCCCCTCGGTGTCGGCGTCCAACCGGCCCACGTGCACCAGCCGCAGCGCGGAAGCCTTCTCCGGCCCGCCCAGCTGCTCGGCGTGCTCGGCCAGGTACTGCTCGGTGTACTCGGCGACCGTGGGGCGGCCCTGCGGGTCCTCCATGGTGGTGACCACGCCGACGGGCTTGTGCAGCATGACCGTGATGACATCGGGGTCGGTGAGCACCCGCGAGCCGTCCACACGGATCTCCTGGGTGGCGGGGTCAACGCGCACTCCGGGCTCGGTGACTCGCACCCCGTCGACGCTGACTCTCCCGGTGGCGATCAGCTGCTCGCATACGCGCCGGGACCCCACCCCGGCGTGGGCCAGCACCTTCTGCAGCCGCTGCCCGCCGACGACGTAGGGGTCGTCTGGGCGTGCCCGCCCTCCCCGGGGGGCGTCGGCGGCCGCGGCGGGCGCCGTGGAGGAGGCCTCGTCCTCGTAGTCGATTTCTTCGAGGTCGTCGGCGTCGTAGAACTCCTCGGCGCCGAGATCCAGTGCGTCCGGGACGTTCTGGGCGCCTCCGTCGGTATTGTTGCGCATGCTCACGGCAGCATCCTCCCGGTGATCTCATCTTCTATGTCCCCCAGGGCGGAGGAATCGGGCAGGTAGGGAGCCAGGGGCGGTAGGTCGGCAAGCGAGTCCAGGCCCAGGTACTCCAGGAACTCCCCGGTGGTGCGGTACAGGATCGCACCGGAGGGCTCCGTGCCGGCCTCCTCGATCAGGCCGCGGGCGTGCAGGGTGCGCACCACGCCGTCTACGTTCACGCCCCGCACCGCAGCTATCCGGCCGCGAGTGACGGGCTGCCGGTAGGCGATGACGGCCAGCGTCTCCAGTGCGGCCTGCGACAGGCGGGCGGTGGCCCCGCCAATGACGAAGCGCTCCACCAGCTCGCTGAACCGGGGGGCGGAGGCCAGCCGCCAGCCGCCCGCAGCCCGTCGCAGGACGAAGCCGCGCGCCCGCGTGCCGCCGTCGGGGCCGGGCTTCTCGCCGGCGTACTCGGCGGCCAGTGACTCCAGCACCGCCTCGATGAGCTGCTCGTCCCGGTCGAGGGCCTGGGCCAAGGCGACCACCGTGACCGGCTCGTCCGCTACTGCCAGGACGGCTTCCACCGCGGCACGTAGTTCCTCCTCCGGCACGGGTACCGGCAAAGCCGCCGCCGACTCCACGGCGCTCATGCGAATTCCTCCTCCAGCTCCAGGGAGTCCGCGGCCACTGCGCTCGGATCCTCAAGCGACTCGTCCCGCCAGCTAACCGTGATCTCCCCCATGGGCGATTCCTGTGCCAGGTCGACGCCTCCCTGGCGGTACAGGATCAGCAGCGCCAGGAAGCGGGCGACGACGACCGCGGTACGCCCCGCGTCAGCAGTCAGCTCAGTGAACGTAAGGGTGCCGGCGCGGCGCAGCCGGCTGGCGAGCAGGCGCAGCTGCTCCCCCACGGGGACGCGCTCGTGCAGGTGCACGGTCTGCACGCCCGGATCCCGGCGGCGGGTCAGTACGTCGGCCGCGATGCGGGCCAGGTCCTCGGCGTCGCTGGTGGCCACGAGCCGAGGCAGCAGGGCCGCCAGCTCGGGGGGCAGGGACACCACGCGCGGGTGCGTGCGGGAAGCCGCCTCGGCGTGGGAGCGGATGACCTTGGCCGCCTCCTTGAAGGCCCGGTACTGCAGCAGCCGGGCGAAGAGCACGTCGCGGGCCTCGAGCAGCTCCATGTCCTCGTCCATCTCCTCGGGATCGTGCGGGAGGAGCCGGTGGGCCTTGAGCGCCAGCAGAGTGGAGGCAACCACCAGGAACTCGCTGGCGCGCCCGAGGTCCCAGTCCGCGCGCATGTGGGCGATGAACTCGTCGGTAACCTCCGCCAGGGCCAGTTCAGTGATGTCCAGCCGCTTACGGGCGATCAGGGTGAGCAGCAGGTCGAAGGGCCCCTCGAACTGCGGCAGGTTGACCTGGAATCCGGGCACCTGCCCAGGCCCTGCCGGAACCAGCCCCGGTGAGGTCTCCAGCTGCGGCTGGGAGCCGTTCGGAAGCGTCTCAATAACCGGTTCAGGCAACATTGCCGCGCGCGATGACCTCACGGGCCAGGCGCCGGTACGCCTCGGCACCGGGATGCCCGGAGGCGTAGCTGGTGATGGGTTCGGCTGCTACGGATGCGTCCGGGAACTTGATCGTGCGACGGATCTGCGTGTCGAAGAGCTTGTCGCCGAAGGCCTCCGTCAGGCGCTCGAGCACCTCCCGGGAGTGGAGCGTCCGCGGGTCCACCATGGTGGCGAGGATGCCGTCGATCTGCAGCCGCGGGTTGATGCGGTCCCGCACCCGGTCCACGGTCTCCACCAGCAGGGCTACGCCGCGCAGAGCGAAGAACTCCGTCTCCAGCGGGATGATGACGCCGTGCGCGGCGGTGAGGGCGTTGACCGTCAGCAGGCCCAGGGAGGGCTGGCAGTCGACGATGATCGCGTCATAGTCGTCCAGCACGGGACGCAGCACGCGGGCGAGAGCCTGCTCGCGGGCGACCTCCCCGACCAGCTGTACCTCTGCCGCGGACAGGTCGATATTCGCGGGCACCAAGTCCAGGCCCTCCACGGAGGTGGAGTGGATGATGGGCCGCACATCGGGGCGGGCGGCGACCAGCATGTCGTAGACGGTCTGGTCCAGCTCGTGGGCGTTGATGCCCAGGCCGGCGCTCGCCGCGCCCTGCGGGTCGAAGTCCACGATCAGTACGCGGCGTCCGTACTCGGCCAGCGCGGCGCCCAGGTTGATGGTGGTGGTGGTCTTTCCCACGCCGCCCTTCTGGTTGCACATGGCGATCACACGGGCGGGCCCGTGCGATTCAAGTGGCGCCGGCACAGGGAAAACCTTCTCCTGTTCTTCCAGCTTGCCGTCGTCAGAGTTCTCGGGCGGGTCGATCAGGCCGGGCTGCTTGGCGTCACTCACACGGGCAGCCTAGTCGAAGTGGGACAGCGGGACGCGGAGAAGACTCCTTCGCAGGCTAGCCGCGGGCCCGCGGGTGACTGGTGGCGTAAACCTCCCGCAGGTGGTCGACGGTGACCTTGGTGTAGATCTGGGTGGTGGTGACCGAGGCGTGCCCCAGCATCTCCTGGACCACGCGCACATCCGCACCTCCGGCCAGCAGGTGGGTGGCGAAGGAGTGCCGCAGCGTGTGCGGGGAGATGCGTCGCTCCGCCCCTCCGCCGGAACCGGAGCCCCCGGCCAGTCCGGCCCGCTGCGCCGCGTGCTGCAGCACCGCCCAGGCCGACTGCCGTGACAGTGGCCGGCCCAGGGTGTTCAGGAACACTTCCGGCACTCCCCGCCCCTTCGCCGCCAGGGCGGGACGTCCACGCACCAGGTAGGCCTCCAGCGCGTCCCAGGCGAACTGGCCCATCGGTACGATCCGCTCCTTGCGTCCCTTGCCGAACACCCGCAGGCAGCCGGATGCGGCATCCAAGTCGTCCACTACCAGCCCAACTGCCTCCGAGATACGCGCACCGGTTGCGTACAGCAGTTCCAGCAGGGCGCGGTCGCGCAGGGACACCGGCGAGTCGTCGTTTCCAGCGGATTCCAGCAGGCGTCGCACCTCGTCCACGGTGAGCGCCTTGGGCAGGCGCCGTCCCACCTGCGGTGGACGTACCGCCGCCGATGGATCGGCATCGGTGCTTCCCTCGGCATGGAGGAACCTGTGCCAGCCGCGCACGGCAGTGACTGTGCGGGACGCTGAGGACGCGGCCAGCGGGCGACCGCCGTCGGCGCCGGTACGCAGCGCCTCCAGGAATGCGGCCACATCCGCCTCGGTCACCGAGTCGGGCGCGTGAATCGAGCGCCCGCGCAGGAAATCGGCGTAGCGACCCAGGTCCCGCTCGTAGGCCGCCAGCGTATTGGGACTCAGCCCGCGCTCTACACGCAGGTGTGCCAGGTAACCGGACCGGGCCCGCTCAAGCGCATCCCCGCGAGGATCGTGGGTGCGCCGCCCGGTCGCCCCGGTGTCCGCAGCTGCTCGGGTAATGATGCTGTCCGGCGTGCTCAGGCGAATCGGGCAACCAGCCCGAGACCGATAATGGTTGCCGTCCAGACCAGGGCCACCCCGATGGTGATCCGGTTCAGGTTTCGTTCGGCGACGCCGGAGGAGCCGGCTGAGGAGGTGATGCCGCCCCCGAACATGTCGGACAGGCCACCGCCCCTGCCCTTGTGCATCAGGATCGTCATGATCAGGAAGAAGCTTGAGAGGACCAGCAGTACCTGCAGGATTATGGTCAGCACGCCCACGCCGCATTCCCTTCGTCGTCGTTCCGGCCGGTTCGGCCTGTCACAGTGAGGCGACCGCCGCCTCCTCACTCGGCGACTCTACCCGATCCGCGCACTTGCACGCGTGTGCGCCCGGCCCCACGGGGACCGGGCGCACACGCTGAACACAGACGTGCTAGCAGCTCAGGCTAGGGGATCAGGCGTAGAAGCCGGCCATCTGCGCGAAGGAGTCCGCCTTCAGCGAGGCGCCGCCGACGAGCGCGCCGTCGATGTCGGCCTGTGCCATCAGCTCCTTGATGTTGGCCGGCTTGGCGGAGCCGCCGTACAGGATGCGGGTGGCGTCCGCGGTGGCGTCGCCGTAATCAGCGCGCAGGGCCTCACGGATCGCGCCGCAGACCTCCTGGGCGTCCTCTGCGGTGGCGGTCTCGCCGGTGCCGATGGCCCAGATGGGCTCGTAGGCGATGACGATCTTGGCCACGTCCTCGGCGGACCAGCCGGCCAGGGCGGCACGGATCTGGCCGAGCACGAAGTCCACGTGGGTGCCGGCCTTGCGGATCTCCAGGGCCTCGCCGCAGCACAGGATCGGAGTCATGCCGGCATCCAGGACCTTGCGGGCCTTGGCGCCGACCAGCTCGTCGGACTCACCGTGGTACTCGCGGCGCTCGGAGTGGCCCATAACCACGTAGCTGCAGCCGAGCTTGGTCAGCATGTCGGTGGAGATCTCACCGGTGTAGGCGCCGTTGTCGTGGATGGACACGTCCTGGGCGCCGTACTTGATGCCGAGGGAGTCGGCCTCGACGATCGTCTGGACGCTGCGAATGTCCGTGAACGGCGGGATGACCAGTACCTCACACTTGGAGTAGTCGTGCCCGGCGTCGCTCAGCGCCATGGCCAGACCTTGCACCAGGTGATTGGCCTCAAGGTGGTCCAGGTTCATCTTCCAGTTGCCCGCCATCAGCGGGGTGCGGTTGCTCATTATCCGTATTCCTTTTCCGAATGTGATGGGATTGAAGTGCCTGTGGGCGCGGCTCAGTCGTCGAGGACCGCGATACCGGGCAGCGTCTTGCCCTCCAGCAGCTCCAGGGAGGCGCCGCCGCCGGTGGAGATGTGGGAGAAGGTGGACTCGTCGAAGCCGAGCGTGCGCACGGCCGCGGCGGAGTCACCGCCACCGATCACCGAGAAGGCGTCGGAGGAGGAGATCGCCTGGGCGACGGCCTTGGTGCCCTCGGCGAAGGCCGCGAACTCGAACACGCCCATGGGACCGTTCCACACGACGGTCTTGGAGGACGCAATCGCCTGGGCAAAGAGCTCACGCGTCTCGGGACCGATGTCCAGACCCATCTGGTCGGCGGGGATGGCGCTGGAGGGAACCACGGTAGCCGGGGCGTCCGGCTTGAACTCCGGTGCGACTACGGTGTCGACGGGAAGGAGCAGCTCCACGCCGTTGGCCTTGGCGGTCTCGAGGTAGCCCTTGACCGTCTCGATCTGGTCCTTCTCCAGCAGGGAGGTCCCAACCTCGTAGCCCTGCGCAGCGAGGAAGGTGTAGGCCATGCCGCCGCCGATCAGCAGGCGGTCGGCCTTGCCCAGCAGGTTGGCGATCACGCCGAGCTTGTCGGAGACCTTCGAGCCGCCCAGCACCACGGTGTAGGGGCGCTCGGGGTCGTTGACGGCCTTGCCGAGGGACTCGATCTCCTTGGCAACCAAGAGCCCGGAGGCGGCGGGGAGGATGCGGGCGACGTCGTAGACGGAGGCCTGCTTGCGGTGCACTACGCCGAACCCGTCCGAGACGAATACGTCCGCCAGATCCGCGAGCTGCGCGGCGAAGGCGGCGCGCTCGGCGTCGTCCTTGGAGGTCTCGGCGGCGTTGAAGCGCACATTCTCCAGCAGAACGATGTTCCCGGGCTCCAGTGCGGCGACGGCGGCCTTGGCCCCATCTCCGACGGTGTCCTCGGCCAGGGTGACGTCGACGCCCGCCAGCTCCGCCAGGCGCTCGGCGACCGGAGCCAGCGAGAAGTCGGGGTTGACCTTGCCCTTGGGACGACCCAGGTGGGCGGCGACGATCACCTTGGCGCCGGCGTCGAGCAGCTTCTTGAGGGTGGGCAGGGCGGCGCGGATACGGCCGTCGTCGGTGATGTGCTTGTCGTCGTCGAGCGGAACGTTGAAGTCGGAGCGGACCAGGACGCGCTTGCCCTGCAGGTCGCCCAGGGACTCGATGGTCTTCATGAAACCTCGCAGTGTTGAGTGTGTATTGAGTGTGTATTGAGTGTGTACTGAGTGTGACGTTGATTTACAGACGGGTGGGGTTCTACGCGCGGACGCCCGCGCACGCTGTTGGCGTGCGCGGGCGTCCGTCAGGTGCTCACTGTGTGAGTGCCGTGTCTGCTCGGGGGTCTACCCGGGCTCAGGCCAGCTTCTCGCAGACCAGGGCGGTGAGCTGGGCGAGGCGGTTGGAGTAGCCCCACTCGTTGTCGTACCAGGAGACGACCTTGACCTGGTCGCCCTGTACCTTGGTCAGCTTGGAGTCGAAGATGGAGGAGTGGGGGTCACCAACGATGTCGGTGGAGACCAGGTCCTCCTCGGAGTAGGCCAGGACGCCCTTGAGCGGGCCCTCGGCGGCAGCCTTGACGGCGGCGTTGATCTCCTCGACCGTGGCCGGCTTGGAGGGCTTGAAGGTCAGGTCCGTAACCGAGCCGGTCGGGACCGGCACGCGCATGGCGTAGCCGTCCAGCTTGCCCTTGAGCTGCGGGAGAACGAGCGCGACGGCGCGGGCGGCACCGGTGGAGGTGGGAACGATGTTGAGAGCGGCGGCACGAGCACGACGCAGGTCCTTGTGCGGGGCGTCGTGCAGGCGCTGGTCACCGGTGTAGGCGTGCACCGTGACCATCAGGCCGTTCTCGATGCCGAAGGCCTCGTCCAGCACCTTCGCCACGGGGGCGAGGCAGTTGGTGGTGCAAGAGGCGTTCGAGATGATGTTGTGCTTGGTGGTGTCGTAGTCCTGCTCGTTAACACCGATCACGAAGGTGCCGTCCTCGTTCTTCGCCGGGGCGGAGATGACGACCTTCTTGGCGCCGGCGTCGATGTGCGCCTGGGCCTTGGTGGCGTCGGTGAAGAAGCCGGTGGACTCTACGACGACGTCGACACCCAGGTCCGCCCAGGGCAGGTTGCCGGGCTCGCGCTCGGCCAGCACGCGGATCGGCTTGCCGTCGACGATGATGTTCTCCTCGTCGTAGGTGACCTCGGCGGCGAGGCGGCCCAGAATAGAGTCGAACTTCAGGAGGTGGGCGAGGGTCTTGATGTCGGTCAGGTCATTGACGGCCACGACCTCGAAGTCGGCGCCCTGCTCGAGGGCGGCGCGGTAGAAGTTGCGGCCGATGCGGCCGAAGCCGTTGATACCAACGCGGGTGGTCACTTTGTGTCCTCCTAGTGCGCCATGGGACGCACGTACTCGTACTTGCTGCACACAGTGTGTGCCCCGGCCTTCGTGGGGAGCTCCCCGTCTGATCCGGCAAGCCGAGTCTAGCGTTACGAACCCACCGCCGTGCGGGTTCGGACACGCCACGGGCGAACACGCTGAAACATCTCACATGTCGAGCATGTCTTGGGTGAGCGCAGACTCTGTATCCGGGATTCCCAGCTCGTGGGCGCGCTTGTCAGCCATGGCCAGGAGCCGGCGAATGCGCCCGGCAACGGCGTCCTTGGTCAGCTGCGGATCGGCCATACGGCCCAGCTCCTCCAGGCTCGCCTGCTTGTTCTGAATGCGCAGCCTGCCCGCCTGCACCAGGTGCTCGGGCACGTCCTCGCCGAGGATTTCAAAAGCGCGTTCCACCCGGGCACCGGAGGTAACCGCTGCCCGCACGGAGCGGCGCAGGTTGGCGTCGTCGAAGTTGGCCAGTCGATTGGCGGTGCCGCGGGTCTCGCGCCGGGAGCGGCGCTCCACCCAGAGCGCATTGGCCTCCACCGCGCCCATCCGCTGCAGCAGCACGCTGATGGCGTCGCCGTCACGCACAACCACGCGGTCCGCGCCGCGCACCTCCCGGGCCTTGGCAGTCACCTCGAAGCGACGTGCGGCACCGACCAGGGCCAGCGCCGCCTCACTGCCGGGGCAGGTAACCTCCAGCGCGGAGGAGCGGCCCGGCTCGGTAAGCGAGCCCCGGGCCAGGAAGGCACCCCGCCAGGCCGCGGCCGAGGCGTTGCGGCCACCCTGAACCACGGCTACGGGCATACCGCGCACCGGGCGCCCGTGGGCATCAACGAGCCCGGTCAGGCGGGCAAGGTCCCGCCCGCGGTCGGCCACGCGCAGCACGTAGCGGCTTCCGCGGTGCAGTGATCCGGCCTGAACCACCAGTACCTCAGGAGTCATGCCGAACAGCTCCCGCAGGTCCCGGTGCAGCCTGCGCACGGCGCCGCCGTGGTCCAGCTCGGCTTCGACGACTATGCGGCCGGACACCAGGTGCAGGCCGCCGGCGAAGCGCAGCATGGAGGCCACCTCAGCGCGCCTCTGGGCGGCGTTGTCGGTGGTCACGCGGGCGAGCTCGTCCTTGACGGTTACCGTCAGCGACATCGATGGTGCTCCTGCTCCTGTGGCGGTTGGGTTGGAAGGGTCTGGGCGGTTCAGGCGCCGCGCGGCGGCGAGGCGATGTCACCCATGACGCCGTCGAAGGCGTCCCGGAAGACGGCCGCCAGCCGCAACGGGTCATGGTGGCACAGTGCGTCACCGGTGCGCACCTGCCGCAGCACCAGCACCGCACCCATGGAAGCGGCAACGGACTCTAGATCAGCCAGGTCCTCGATCACAGTGGGATCGGCCACGACCACGTCCAGGCGCAGCTCGGGAGCGTACTCGGCCAGGACCCGCAGGTGGTCCGCCACCGTCATGTTGTCGGTCTCGCCGCTTTGCGCCGAAAGGTTAAGTACTACCAGCTTGCGGGCGCTGGTGCTGACCAGTGCCTGCCGCATGGAGGGCAGGATCAGGTGCGGGAGCACGGAGGTGTACCAGGAGCCAGGCCCCAGGATCACCCAGTCCGCGGCGTCGATTGCGCGGATGGCCTCAGGATGGGCATCGGCGTCCTCCGGGACGACGCGCACATTCTCCATGCGCCCCCGCGTGGTGGCCACGGCCACCTGTCCGGAAACGCGCTGGCGGTCCGCCCCGTTGACGATATCCGCCTCGATGACCAGCGGGGAGGCGCTCATGGGGATGACGCGGCCGTGGATGCCCAGCAGCCGCCCCACCCAGTCCAGTCCTTCCACCTCGTCACCCAGCAGCTGCCACAGCGCCAGGATCAGCAAGTTGCCCAGGGCGTGGTTGTCCAGCTCTCCCTCGGCGGAGAAGCGGTGCTGCAGCACGTCGCGCCAGGTCAGTCCCCACTCGGTCTCATCGGTCAGTGCCGCCAGCGCCATGCGCAGGTCACCCGGGGGCAGGCAGTCGAACTCGCGGCGCAGCCGCCCCGAGGAGCCGCCGTCGTCGGCGACCGTGACCACGGCGGTGAGCCGGTGGGTGACATGCCGCAGGGCGCGCAGCGTGGCGGACAGCCCGTGCCCGCCCCCCAGGGCGACCACGGCAGGCCCCTCCTCGCCGCGGCGGCTCCACCCGGCGGAATCGATGGTGGCCCGCGCCGGACGCATGGCGGAACCGGCCGCTTGACTCAGGGTGTCGCTCATTGTCGTCTCATTCCCTACCCAGGTCCCGGTGCTGCACGGAGACTTTGAACCCTGCTGCCCGCAGGCTGGCGGTGATCCGCTCCGCGGTCGCAACCGAACGGTGCTTGCCCCCGGTGCATCCCACCGCGATCGTGACATTGGGCTTGAGCTCGTCCACGTAGCGCGGCAGCGCCGGAACCAGCAGGTCTACGTAGCCGTCCACAAAAGCGGCCGCGCCGTCCTGCTGGAACACGTATTCGGCCACGGGCGTGTCCCTGCCGGTCAGGTGCCGCAGCTCCGTGACCCAGTAGGGATTCGGGATGAAGCGCACGTCCAGGACGTGGTCGGCGTCCATGGGCAGCCCGTACTTGAAGCCGAAGGACATCACCGTCACCTGCAGGCCCAGGTCGGACTCGTGCGCCACCAGTTCGCGAATGCGCCGCGCCAGGTCATGTACCGAGTAGTCGGTGGTGTTGATGACCTCATCGGCGGTGCCCTTGAGCCCCGCCAGAAGTGTGCGCTCGTGCTCGATGCCGTCCAGGATCGAGCCGGTCCCCTGCAGCGGGTGGGGGCGGCGGGAGGACTCGAAGCGGCGAATCAGCACCGCGTCGGAGGCGTCCAGGAAGATCAGGCGGACGTTGACGCCGCCGTCGCGCAGCTGCCCCAGGTACTGCATGAAGGAGGCGAAGAACTCGCGACTGCGCACGTCGACGACGGCGGCCAGCCGGTGTACGCCCGCGCCGACCGTGGTCATCATGCCGGCCAAGGCCGGCAACAGCTGCGGAGGAAGATTGTCCACCACGTACCAGTCGAGGTCCTCCAGCGCATTGGCCGCCCGGGACCGGCCCGCGCCGGACATGCCGGTGACAATGATCATCTCCGGCCGCTTTGCGGGCGGCACCGGGGCCGCGGCCTCGTCGATCGCCGGGATGCCGCGGGGCACCGTGTCCTTGACCGGGTCGCGAACCGCGTCCGCCTCACCTGCCGCCACAGCGCCGTGCCGCAGCGGCCGGCGCGGGGGCACGCCCGCGGGTCGCGGGCCGTCCGACCGGG
>NZ_PIZD01000039.1:10929-11479 GCF_010365615.1 Actinomyces sp. 565 | reverse complement strand
TGGTACTGCCCCCGACAGGCGGGCGGGAGAGTAGGACACCGCCGGCACACCCACCCACCCACAACCACACACACAACCCCAGGGCGATCAGGTCGCTTGGGGAGGCCCTCGGCTCGGGCGGCCGCGCGAGCTGCGGCACGGGTTGTCTGCTATATGCCTTGAACCATGGGTTGGGCTAGCCGTTCCTTTGAGTTCCTCTGAGATCGTTCACAGCCGAATGACTCTCTGCGTTCGCTTTGACCGGTTCTATCGGCGCGGGCTCTATTGGCTCGTAGAGTGTCGGCGCAAGTAGTAGCCGAGCTTCCCGAACAAATACGCTCGAGCCGTTCTCTCCCCGTGTTAGCGGAGCGCATGACGAGCTGCGAGGCTCCGCGGAGGGGCCTCGGTCGTGTTGGACGGTATTCGGGTCGCAAGGATCAGTGATTGACCTGGCTGGGAGCCATGTGCAGGCGTGGTAAGCGGTGCCGTCTCCAGCGGCAGGCGGGGTGGCGGCGCTCGTTACGCACCCTCAGCGGGGTGGGGGTCCCCTTTGCCACGGGCACCGGAACAG
>NZ_PIZD01000039.1:0-10625 GCF_010365615.1 Actinomyces sp. 565 | reverse complement strand
CGCTCGGCCCTTTCAGGGCCGAGCGCCGGGCGAGTACGCGGGCTCGATTTGCCATTAGCGCGGCGCACCGACTCCAGGCGGCCTGAGCCGCCTTAGATCATCGCCCTTCGAGCAGTCAGACCCAAGACTCCAACCACATGTGCCAGAGCCAGAACGTGTAGGGCACAGTCTTACCAGTCCATATCGGTGACCACAGCAAGGCGAACGTTGCCGCAGTCACTAGGAGGCTGCCAATAAGAGCGACGCCTTCGGAGCGTACCCGCCATGTCGGAACGCCGGTCCAGGTGGACGGCAGGTGAATGCGGCCCGGACGCAAACCGAAACCGAAGAAGGACGCCACCGGGCCCCGGGGCCACGGGCGCCCCGGGCCGACACGCCCCTCGGCCAGCAACTGCGCCTCACGCCGGGCCAGCACCGAGCCGGGCACGGGCCTGAGCAAGCCTGCAACCGAGCCGACGGACAGGACCAGGATCAGCACCACACACGGAACGAAGGCCACGGTGTAGAAGGTGAAGATGGTCCGCTTGGAGTAGATGAACCACGGCAGGTACAGGCCGACGTAGCCGATCAGGGGGACCCAGATGCGCCAGTCTCGATTGCGGGCGCCGAGCACCACGACGGCGAATGGCAGTGCCAGCACCGCGCCCCACCAGATGGGGATGTTGCCGATCGAGGTGATGGCCTGGATGCAACGGTCTGAGCCGCAGTCCGCACCAGACATCTCCTGCTCACTGAGCCAGTAGAACGACGTCGGCCGCAACTGCAAGAGCCAGCCGATCGGTTTGGACATGTATGGATGCTCGCTGTCCAGTTGGACGTGGAAGTTGTACATCGACAGGTGATACTCAAGCAGGCTGTTGAGTGCATCCGGCAACCACCCGCGCGCTACAGACCCCTGCTCGGCCCGCTGCACCTGCGCCCAATCCCGGTAGGCGCCGTCGTGCAGGAACCACGATCCCCAGCCGGCGACCAGGTACACGACGAAGGCCACCGGCACCAGACGAATGAAGTCACCCACGCCCCGCGCGACAAGACCCTCCAGGAACCAGGCCCTAGCCTGCACCCGCCGCAGCGCCTGGGTATCCCACGCGACCACGAGGACTCCAACCGCCGCCAACAGGTAGGCTCCCGACCACTTGATTGAGCAGGTCAGGCCCAACATGAGCCCGGTCGCCAGTAGCCACGGACGCAAATGCGCTCGGGGCGCTCTAAAATCCGGGAGTGTGCCCGCGAGGTCCGCAGCCAGCCGCGCCCGCGACCACTCGCGATCACGAACCAGGCAGTACAGCGCGGCGGTGGCGAACAGGCCGATGAAAATGTCCAGCAGACCGATGCGGGACTCGGTTATCCCGACGCCGTCGATGGCCAGTAGTAGGCCTGCCAAGCCCGCCAGCAGCGGAGAACGAGTCAGTCGCAGCGTCAGGCGCGCCAATATGATTACCGTCAGTATGCCCGCCAGCGCAGGCATGAAACGCCACCCGAAAGGCGAATCCGCCCCGAATATCTGCATTCCCAGGCCGATCAGCCACTTCCCCAGCTGCGGGTGGACCACATAGCTTGGTTCCGTTGTCAATGCGGAGAAGTCTCCGCGGGCGAACAGCTCATTGGCGTCGTCAGACCACGTCGACTCGTACCCGTTGTGCCACAGCGCATAACCGTCCTTGACGTAGTAAATCTCGTCAAACATGAGCTGATGCGGGTGTCCCAGCCCAACCAGCCGGGTGAACGCAGCCACTACACCCGCCACAACCGTGGCTATCCAGCCATTCACTCGCACCTGCCGAGGCAAGGGCGCGCCCTCGACCGGCTCCAGGCCCAGCAGGGAGCGCAGCTGATCCTCGCTGCGCGGTGCTGCCGGATCGGCGTCAATACCCAGGACAGCAGGGGGATAGGCGCTTAGCGGGGCGCCACTGGCGCAGGCGCCCGCGTCGGACGCCGCAGAATCGTCTACCGGGGCGCCGTCGGCTGGCTGGGTCTGCAGCCCCGACTCGGCCGCCTGGGAAGACGCGCCAGGGTGAGCGAGCATGCTGGGATCATCCGGTGAAGCAGCACAGGGTGAAGTCACGTCTGCGAGTCTATGGCGGCCCGTCATACTGAGGCCATGAATAACGACATGAGCGACGCCACCCCGCCCGCCGGGGTTGCGAACGCCGCGCCACCCGCGCAGGCGGACCCAGAACCGCCGGACCGCGCCGCACCGCAGCCGGGAGTCATTACTCTGGCCGCCACCCCGATCGGAAACGTGGCCGACGCCTCTGCCCGCCTGCGCGCCGCCCTGGAGCAGGCCGAGGTGGTGGCCGCAGAGGACACACGCCGCCTATTCGCCCTCGCTCACCGCATGGGAGCACGTGTCACCGGGCGGGTATTGGCATTCCACGAGCACAATGAGGCGGACAGAATCCCGGAACTGCTGGAGGCCGCCCGCGCGGGGCAATCGGTGCTAGTCGTGTCCGACGCTGGCATGCCCGGGATCTCCGACCCGGGTTTCCGGCTCGTTGTGGCTGCCGCCGGTGCCGACGTACCTGTGACCGTGGCGCCAGGGCCGTCCGCAGTGCTCGCCGCCCTGGTGCTGTCCGGTCTTGCCAGCGACCGCTTCACCTTTGAGGGATTCCTTCCGCGCAAGGCCGGTGACAGGCGCCGAGCCCTGGCTGAACTCGCCGATCAGCCGCGCACCATGGTGTTCCTGGAATCGCCTCGCCGAACTCACGAGACGCTGCTCGCCATGGCGGAGGCCTTCGGCGCGGACCGGCGAGCCGCCTTGTGCCGCGAGCTGACCAAGACGCATGAGGAGGTGCGGCGGGCAAGCCTGGGTGAATTGGCGGACGCCACCGCCGCGGGTGTGCTAGGAGAAGTCGTGCTGGTAGTCGCGGGCGCGCCGCCACGCCGGGTTGACGTGGCAACCGCTGCCGCCCAGGCGCTGCGCCTCGCCGCAGGAGGCATGCGGCTCAAGGCAGCGGCCGCCCAGGTGGCCTCCCAGGCGGGCGCTCGCCCGAACGAGGTCTACCGGGCCGCCCTCGCAGCGCGCGCCGCAGGAACGGGCCCCGCGGCCGAAGCCTGATCAGGCGCTTAAGGAGCGACAACTGGGCGGAGGAGGCCGCCCGGAGTGCCAGGTGTCAGGAGCCCTGCTCGCCATCGGGTGGAGTGAGGGGACGGTAAACCACTTGCTGGGGTGCGAAGCCGTAACTGTTGGGCGCCGGCGGGTTCGCGGCAGGCGGCGCCGGCGTAGCTGGAGGCGGCATGGTTGCCGACGGGGCACTAGGCGGCTGTGGCGATGCGTATGCGCCCGGGGCCGGTGCCGTCGCGTCCGGGTGAACGGCGCCGGCGTCCGGGGGAAAGGCCGTGAATGCCGGCGCGCCCGCATGGCCTGGCGCGAAGAGCCGGGAAACGACCATGCGTGAGCGCTTGCGCCTGCGCAGTATCAGCCAGACTGCTCCGCCCGTCGTGATGGCAGCCCCCGCCAAGGCGAAGGGGATGGAGGCGAGTGCGAGCCGGGCGCTGCTATCCCATTCCGGGGAGACGTTGGAGACGTTGATGGTGATTGTGGCATCGCCGTTGCAGGCAACCGTGTAAGTACCGGCGTCGGTGGAGCGGAAACCCAGCACCTGCGGCGGCTGTCCGCTCTTGTGATCGGGCTGATAAACATCCAGGACCGTATCTGCGGGGTCGCTGACCGTACAGGTGGTATTGGCATCTTCCGAATAGAAGCCGTACTCGGTGTCCGCGAGCAGGATCAGCGCGGTCGGTGTGCCGTCATCCTCCACGTCTACCGCGTTCTTCTCCAGCACGCTCGGCGCCGTCTGCACCGCGGTGACGAATAAACCGATCCCCACGAGCAGCGTGACCACGCCCGCGATCGTCAGGATACGCGGCACCTTCAGGGACGGTAGGCCATCTGAGTCCACCCCCCGGGGCGGCTGCGGTGAGCCACCGCCAACCGGGCCGGGCTGATTCCACACCGTCACGTCTGCCACCTCGGATTCATGTTGCGGTCACGGCGCTGCTTCGCCTACGAATTCTACGTTTGACTGCAGCCTACTGCCCCTGGCGACTCAGAATCCGGGACGCCCGGAGAAGGGCGCGGAGGACTGGGCCTGTAGCGCCCGCTTATTGTGCGCGCTGCGGGCAACCAGCCAGATGACCCCGGCGATGGTCAGGGGCAGGCCAACGACGAGCAGGCCCACAACCAGGAAGATGCTGAACACGCTGTGCATGATGGCCTGAGCGTCGATGAGCTCACCGAAGTAAACGTCCTCTCCGGGGACGTCAGTCGTGCACGTGACCGTGTAGTCGCCGGACACGCCTGCCTCAACAACCCCGAACAGTCGCCGCTCATTGACAGTGACGTTAGACGACGGCCCGCTCACCTCCGCCTCCGTGCCGTCCGCGGCGGTCACGGTGCACTGCGAGTCCCCGTTACCGTACAGGCCGTACACAGCCGTAGGCTCGAGCTGCACCGCGGTCGATCCATTGGCGGAAATCGGCTGCAGGCCGCCCACGGTTCGGGCCGCCATACCCGTGAACACCACGATGAGCACAACTGCGGCCACAATCAGCAGCACGCCGGACAGCAGCAGGATCAGTGGTCCCTTACGTCCCTTCGCGGCCGGTGCGGCAGGGCCGTAAGGGCTGGTAGGGCCTGCGCCCTGGGGCGCGTGCGCGTAGGGGGAGCCGGGAGAAGGGGGATTGGCCATGGGGTACTCCGGTGCGGTAGGGGTTGGTGGCGTCGGTCGCCGTGTCATCACGCTCACGATACGTGCCGTGTCGCCCGCGGGGCCTCCGTGAGCGACGCGAGACGTTGTCGGGAAGCAGGTCGACGTTGGCGCGCCGACTAATCCCGGACGACTTCCCGGGTGGTTGCGGCGGGGCCGCGCCGGTTCAGCCTGACGCGCCTATTGCCGATAAAGTGCCAAAGGCCCCCCGAGCGTAGCCAGCGGCAGTCCGATGAGGCCCATACAGGTGGCGGCGATCACTCCCCACCAACCGCAGTCGACGATCCGGAGGTCGGTCAGGCGCCCCACCGATATCCTCCGCCCGGAGCACGTGAAGGTGTGATCGCCGGTCGCCTCGACCTCGATCACTCCGAGAATCCGATGATCGGCCACTGGCGTCTCCTCCGACGGCGGAAGGACCGCGACTTCCTCCCCGTCCGGCCCGGTGACGGTGCAGTCGGCGGTTCCGGTATCCCACAGTCCATATGTTGTCTGGCCGTCAAGGCGCACAGTGGTCTCGCCAGCCGAATCCAGCTCCAGCACCCGCAGGTCCCTGATGGGGTGTTTCATGGGCAGGCAGATGACCAGCGCGGCCAGCGCCACCAGGCACAGGACTACGCCGATGCGCAACAGGACTCGCGGTGCTCCTAACGCGGGCGGTCGGGGCATCGCGATCTCCTCCAAGGTCGATGACGCACACCTGGCGTGCTCGTCGCCGCCACCATAGGGGTGCCGGAGCCGCAAACACAGGGGGAGAACAACCCGGGGCGCCCCGGCCGCCAGAACGGATAGGCTGCCCCCATGAGCCGTATCCTCTCCGCCGTCGCCTGGCCCTATGCCAACGGTCCCCGCCACATCGGACACGTCGCCGGATTCGGCGTCCCCTCCGACGTCTTCTCCCGCTACATGCGCATGGCCGGCCACGACGTCCTCATGGTTTCCGGCACTGACGAGCACGGCACCCCCATCCTGGTGGCCGCTGACGAGGAGGGCATCAGCCCGCGCGAGCTCGCCGACCGCAACAACCGGCTCATCGTTGAGGACCTGGTGGCCCTGGGCCTGTCCTACGACCTGTTCACCCGCACCACCGCCGGCAACCACTACCGGGTGGTGCAGGACATGTTCCGCACCGTGCGAGACAACGGCTACATGGTCGAGCAGGTCACCCGCTCCGCCATCTCCCCCTCCACCGGCCGCACCCTGCCCGACCGTTACATCGAGGGCACCTGCCCGATCTGTGGCTCGGCCGGAGCCCGCGGCGACCAGTGCGACACCTGCGGCAACCAGCTCGACCCCACCGACCTGATCGACCCCCACTCCCGCATCAACGGGGAGACCCCCGAGTTCGTGGAGTCCTCCCACTGGTTCCTGGACCTGCCCGCCCTGGCCGACGCGCTGGGTGTCTGGCTGGACGAGCGGGAGGCCTCCGGCGCCTGGCGGCCCAACGTCATCCGCTTCTCCAAGAACATCCTGGCGGAGATCCGGCCGCGCGCCATGACCCGCGACATCGACTGGGGCATCCCCATCCCCGGCTGGGAGGACCAGCCCAACAAGCGCCTGTACGTGTGGTTCGACGCCGTCATCGGCTACCTGTCGGCCTCCATCGAGTGGGCGCGCCGCAGCGGCGACCCCGACGCCTGGCGCCAGTGGTGGAACGACCCGCAGGCCCTGTCCTACTACTTCATGGGCAAGGACAACATCGTCTTCCACTCCCAGATCTGGCCCGCCGAACTGCTCGGCTACAACGGCCAGGGCGATCGCGGTGGCGAGAGCGGTGACATGGGCGTGCTGAACCTGCCCACCGAGGTTGTCTCCAGTGAGTTCCTCACCATGGAGGGCCGCAAGTTCTCCTCCTCCCACGGCATCGTCATCTACGTGCGCGACTTCCTGGCCCGCTACCAGGCCGACGCCCTGCGCTACTTCATCTGCGCCGCCGGCCCCGAGACCGCCGACGCTGACTTCACCTGGGCGGAGTTCGTACGCCGCACCAACGGCGAGCTGGTGGCCGGCTGGGGCAACCTGGTCAACCGCACCGCCGCCATGATCCACAAGCGCTTCGGCGCCATCCCCGCGCCCGGCGAGCTGGAGGACGTGGACCGGGCCCTGCTGGACGTCGTCGACGCCGGTTTCGCCACCGTCGGCGACCTGATCCGCCACCACCGGCAGAAGGCCGCGCTCGCGGAGGCCATGCGGCTGGTGGGTGAGGCGAACAAGTACATTGCCGACACCGAGCCCTTCAAGCTCAAGGGGGAGGAGGGCAGCCCCGCCCATCGGCGCCTGGCCACCGTGCTGCACACGCTCGCCCAGGTGGTAACGGACCTGAACCTCATGCTCTCCCCGTTCCTGCCGCACGCCGCCAACGACGTCGACCGCGTCATGGGCGGCGACGGCGACCTCGCCCCCATGCCCCGGATCGAGGAGGTGGACGAGCTCGACCAGCAGGTACTGCCCGAGGCCTTCGCCGGGCGGACCGGCTACCCGATCATCACCGGCGACTACGGCGGCGTGCCCACGTGGGAGCGCCACGCCGTGGTGGTCGGCACTCCGATCGCCAAGCCGAGGCCCGTCTTCGTCAAGCTCGACGAGGGCATCGTGGAGGAGGAGCTGGCCCGCTACGCCAACTCCCAGCCCGACGACGTCACCGGCGCATGAGCCGCAAGCACCGCGACCGCTCCTGGCCGCCCGCCGACGCCGTCACACCCCTGGCGGCACCCGTCACCGATAACCACACCCACCTGCCGGTTCCCGGAGAGGTCGCCGCCGGGCCCGGTGCCGACGCGCCGCTGGACGCCGCCGAACTGGTAGCCCGGGCGGCCGCAGTCGGAGTCACCGGCATCATCACCTCCGCATGCGAAACGCCCACCTGGACGCCGAGCCTCGCCCTGGCGCGCGAGCTTCCCGGCGTACGGGTCGCCCTGGCCGTCCACCCCAACGAGGCCGTCGCCCACGCCGGGGTGCGGGAGATCGGCCCCGACGGCCTGGAGCCCGTGCACCGGCCCCACCACGACGAGCCCCTCGATGAGGCCATGAGCCGACTGGAGGCGTTGGTACGCGGCAACCGGGACGCCGTCGTCGCCGTCGGGGAGACCGGCATGGACCTGTTCCGCACCGGCCCGCGCGGCGCCGCCGTCCAGCGTGACGCCTTCCGCGACCACATCGCCCTGGCGAAGGAGCTGGACCTGCCGCTGCAGATCCACGACCGCGACGCCCACGCCGAATGCGTCGAGATTCTTGAGGCCGACGGCGCCCCCGAGCGCACGGTCTTCCACTGCTTCAGCGGGGGAGTGGCCCTGGCCGAGGCCTGCGCCGAGCACGGCTGGTACGCCTCCGTGGCCGGGCCCATCACCTACCCGGCTAACGACGAGCTGCGTTCGGCCATCGCGGCCGTGCCCGACGAGCTGCTGCTGGTGGAGACCGACGCCCCCTACCTGCCTCCGGGGCGCTGGCGCGGCCGCCCCAACGGCTCCTACCTGATGCCCGACACGGTGCGTTTTCTCGCACAATTGCGCGGCATGAGCGAGGCGGATATGGGCGTGGTGCTGGAGCGCAACACCGCTCAGGTCTACGGCACATGGCTGTGAAATGGGTCAGGTTATGTTGCTGAGGTGACGCGTAGTCGGTTAGCGTGATCAGCAGTTGTCAACCGTTAGGAAGAATTCCCGTGGGTCGTCACTCCCAGAGTAGTTCCTTGAGCACAACCCTGGTTGAGCTCGGAGCCCTAGCCTCGAAGAGCCTCACTAGCACTACTGAAGCGCATGGCCGCCGCCGCGCCGCAGGTCCGGCGAAGACCTCCGTATCCCCGGTGATGTACCGCGCGGGCGGGGTGGCCGCAGCCTTCTCACTGGCGGTTTCAGGCGGCGCCTACGCCGCTACTCAGTTCGGCGAGTCGGACATCGCCCCCCTCACCGAGTCCCAGGCGCGCATGCAGGCGTTCTCAGCCTCGGGCCAGGACGTGGCCGAGGGCCTGGTAGTTGGCGGTGACGTGGCCGAGGTCTCATCGCTCACCGAGGACGTGACCGACGAGTTCGAGCAGGTGGAGAAGGAGACCGACTCCCTCGCCGAGGGTGAGACCGAGGTGGAGACCGAGGGAGTCAACGGGGTCACCCGGGTGGTGTACCGGGTGACAAGCGTGGGCGGCAAGGAGATCGCCCGCGAGGTGGTCTCCCGTGCGGTGGTCAGCGAGCGGGTTGACGAGGTGGTGCTGGTCGGCACCGGCAGCGCCGACACGACCGACTCCTCAAGCTCGGAGGGCACTTCCAGCACCACCACCACCGCAACGGCCTCCGGTGACGGCACCACAGCCGCCTCGGCGCAGTCCATCGCCAAGTCGATGATGTCCTCCTACGGCTGGGACGACTCCCAGTTCAGTTGCCTGGTCAGCCTGTGGAACCGCGAGTCCGGCTGGAACTACCAGGCCCAGAACCCCTCCTCCGGCGCCTACGGCATTCCGCAGTCGCTACCGGGCTCCAAGATGAGCTCGGTGGCCTCCGACTGGGCCACCAACCCCACCACTCAGATCACCTGGGGGCTGGGCTACATCTCCGAGCGCTACGGCAGCCCCTGCTCCGCCTGGGCGCACTCGGAGTCCACCGGCTGGTACTGACCGCCACAGCCGCGGCTGCGTACCGGCCTCGGCGGGTGCACCCGCGGGAACTGCTGCGCGGCGCACGCGCCCCTCACACCCCCTGCCGTGAGCGGCACCATGCAGGAATGCAGGCCACGCCTCACATGCCGCGCGACCCCGCTACACGTCGCCGCGGCGCCCGGCAAGTCCATGCGGTTCCGCCCGGGCCGCCCCGGAGCGGCGTGGGGCATACGCCAACTCGTGACCTATGTCATTGCCGGGCCTTGTGGGCTTCGCTAGCGTGAAGTCCGGTAGGCACCGAGATCACGAGATCAGTGGTTCGGTGGCTGCCGCCACCGAGAAAGGACCCCATGACACCCGTCAAAGATCTGCTCAAACCCGGCCTGCTACGTGCCGGAGGCGTGGCCGCGGCCCTGGCCCTGTCCGTCTCGGGTGGTGCCTACGCCGCAGTGCAGGCCACCGCCCCGGGCGGTGACGTCGAGACCCTGCCGGAGACCGTCGTCGTGGCCTCGGCGGCAAGCGCGGACATCACCGCCGGGGACGTCGCTGCGGGAGAGGGCACGGACCTGGTGGTCGGCGGTGACCAGACCACGGTCTCCGCGGTCGCCGAGGACGTGACGGAGGAGTTCGGACGGGTAGAGCAGCAGACCGACTCCCTGCCCGAGGGCGAGACGAAGGTGGAGACCAAGGGTGTGGCCGGAGTCACGCGAGTGGTCTACCAGGTAACGAGCGTGGACGGCAAGGAGATCGCGCGTGAGGTGGTCTCCCGGGCGGTCGTAACCGAACGGGTCGACGAGGTCGTGCTGGTAGGCACCGGCAGCGTCGCGGATGACGCCGCCACCGCATCCACCGACGCCGCCACGGAATCCACCGGCGGCTCCAGCGGGGGCGGCGCCACGGCATCGGGCTCGGGATCCTCCGGCGGCTCCACCGGAAGCAGTTCCTCCGCGGGCTCCTCCGCCGGTGACGACTCGGTATGGGCGGCCCTGGCCCAGTGCGAGTCCGGCGGTAACCCCACCACCAACACCGGGAACGGCTTCTACGGCCTGTACCAGTTCTCCCTGCCCACCTGGCGGGCCATGGGCGGGACCGGCTACCCGCATGAGGCCGACGCCGCCACCCAGACCGCCATGGCCAAGAAGCTCCAGGCCCAGGCAGGCTGGGGGCAGTGGCCGCACTGCGCCGCCCAGCTCGGCCTACTCTGACCGGAGCCGACGCACCGCGCGGTAGCGCCGCCTGCCACCTGATACATCCCCCGCCGCCGCAGGGTGCTGGTTGGTCGCGGCGTCCCCGCCGCCGCAGGGTGCTGGTTGGTCGCGGCGTCCCCGCCG